>CAYJCI010000034.1:0-15172 GCA_964368595.1 uncultured Desulfovibrionaceae bacterium | reverse complement strand
TTATAAATTTTCTTGTATCATATTGCACGGCATGCTGCTCACACGCTTTTTGCATTTCCTTAGCCACATTTTCATCTAATTTGATGATAGCCTGTTTTATTTCGCCTGTATTGGGGGAAGCATTGATACATAAACCTGTTATTTCATGTTGAATAATCTCTTGTAGCCCCCCTGCCTTAGCTACAATTACAGGTTTTCCCGCCGCTAGAGACTCTACTGCACACATGCCAAAATCTTCCGATTCTGCAATACAGATACTTGCTCGACATTCTGACAGCACGCTAAGGCGTTTGTCCTCACTTAAAACTCCCGTAAACGTGATATTTGGAGCATTTTTAGCTAATGTCTTAAGTTCCTTCTCCTCTGGGCCAGTAGAAGTTATTATAAGCCTTTCTCGTGGTAGTTGCTTAAAAGTTTGAATAAGTAAATCTACACGCTTTAATGCATCTAATCGCACCATTGACAAAAAATATCCCTGCGATGGCTTGTAAAAATACTTATGCACATTACATGGAGGATTTATCACTATAGATGGTAGTTGCAAATATTTTTTAATTCTATTCTGCACTGCTACAGAATTTGCGACTATAATATCCATATGTCTAGCAGACTGCTCATAAAGAGGTTGCAACCATTCACAAAAGGCAGACAATAAAAAGCGAAATGGCTTGGGTGTGTTTTGTTTAAACAAGCTTTTTTTATCATATAAAAAACGAGGAGGGGTGTGGCAATATAAGATATTCTTATGCTTATTTGAATTGCGCACTGCAAGTGGCGCATAAGAACCACTATAAATCGCATAATCATTTCTTTCTAAATGTTTATAATGCATGAATGATTGTGCAAGTATATATTGCCGCAACAAAGGAATAGGAATATTAGGACAAATAGTTTTTATATTTTCAATAGTTATATCTTGTAAAAAGGGGTGATTACGACGTATAAAACCACAAAGCAACGTAGTATTTAAGCTCTTAGCAAGTTCAAGACATAAGCGAGAACCACCATCAGTTTGGTCTATGTAATCATGGAAAATCATTAGCAAAATGCCCTATATATTCCTTTAAAGTAGCTTGGCAGAAGCTGCCATTGTCCTCGTAAAGGTAGAAGAATAAGCTTTGCAAAAGTGCGTATTAATAATGCTGAGGGAATAGCCCAAGGGTAGTGCTTTTTCAAAAATAAAAAAGTTGAGCGTGTTTCATGATAATGTGAAAACTTACGTCTTTTAGTTATATTTTTATCATGTAAACCTGCGGAACTTCCGCCTTTATGCCAAACTTTTGCTTCTTTACACCATACAAAAAAATATCCTGCGTTCTTTGCTCGTAAGCAATAATCATGCTCTTCGTAATATAAAAAGAATTGCTCATCAAAAAAACCAATTTTTGTAACTAAGTCTATAGGAAAAGCAAAACTAGCTCCATAAACATAATCAATATTTAAAATATCCTGCTCAGACTGGCAAGGCTTACAAATACTTGTCCACGGCGAAAATTTACAACCTAAAATAAGCTCTGATTTTTCATATTTATCCATGCATAAAACAGCTGTTCCAATAATACTTTTTTTATTCAGCTCAAGACAGTTTAGTAAATTTTTTACCGTATCTTGATTTATTATTGTATCATTATTAAGTAGCCAAATGTACTTTATGTTAGCCAATGTTAAACAATGTCTTATTCCAGCATTGCATGCAGTTGCAAAACCAGTATTTTGTTCTTGTTCAATAATTGTGATATGTGAACTATCAATGTTACTTGCAATCATTTGCTCTTTCAATTTTTTACTTTCAACATACGAAGTATTACACACCAAAACTATATGCTTGCAGTGTTTTGCAAGCGATTTTAAGCAGTCAATGCTTACTTTTGGGCTTCCATGATGGACAATTACTGTGGCAATGGGCATAAATTTAATTTGGATTTACAGTATAACTATCTGTTTATTTTTAGCATTTTTAAAATGTCACTACACTTATACCATGCGGATGATAAAAAACGTTGCCCCTTGCTTCCAGCAGGAAACATCTTCAAATATCTTTCTTCAAGCCAAATACCAAGCCTTAGCATAGTGCGAATTATTACAGCGTTACCGCCGTGTCCTGCAAAGAGTGGCAAAAGAAGTAGCTTAAATGCATCACCTGCATATGCAGGAAGATGTTTTGCATATGTATTCATTACAAGCATTCGGCTATGATACAGTGACATGGTACGACACATACCACTTTGCGTATGGCGGTATAAAAAAAGTGCTTCGGGAATAACATCATATGTATAGCCTAAAAGATTTAAACGCACTAAAAACTCCCAATCTTCGCACCCATGTCGTGTTAAGGCAAAGCCTTCTAATTCATTAAATAATGTTTTTTTTAATATAATTGAAACATCTCCAATAGTATTTTCAATGGTAGCTGAGACTAAATCTGCCCCAATAGGAGCATAACGATAGCTTAATTTATTTTTATCATTGCTAAAAGCTTCAAAATGACTACCTACAACATCAAGATTAGAATTAGTAATGGCAAAATAAAGAGTTTCAAGCCAAAAAGGTTTTGCTATATTATCACTATCAAAAAAAGTAATATACTCCCCACGAGCTTTAGTTGCAGCATAATTGCGAGCAATGCTTGGCCCAGCATTCGCTTGTGAATAAAATTCAAATCTTTTATGAAATTTATTTTTACACTTTTCTAAAGTTTCAATCGAAAATGCATCAGTACTTCCATCATTTACAATAATGCATTGAAAATTTGCATAACTTTGTTGCTCTAACGAGTTTAATGCTTCTTCAAGATATTTTCCATGATTATAGTATGGAATACAGATTGATATTAGTGGATAATTTTTTTCTTTATTAGCTTTATTTAATTTATTTTGCTTAGATATTCTCCAACCTTTACTTTTAATCCATTCTAATAATTCTTGATTTTTTATGACAATTTCATCACAATGTTCAATGCAATATTTCTCTGCCCACATTATTTGAGTATCAAGAACATTGCGCATATTCCATTCTGCATTTTTATCAAGTTGCCACTCAGTTAAACTATCAAGTTCTATGCTAAAATTGATATCATTAAAATAACCTAATGTATTTCGAGCTTGCAAGCAGTGAAATAACTTTGCTTGAAAACTTGGAATTTTTACATTTTTAATATTGCTTTGTTCTTTTAGTTCACTATAAAAAACTAAGGATTGCTGTAGTTCTTTAGGCAGCATAATTGAACCGTTATGCAGGTTATATTTTAGCATATATATTCCAACATTGAAGTAGTTACTTATTATTAAATGTTTCCATTTCTATTAGACCATATTTTAAATAATGTAATAGCGGATTGACATTAGCTTTTTTTACATCAGGACGTTTAATTAAATAATCATGCATAGATACTTCTGGTGAAACTTCTCTTTCTTCTTTCCAGCCATGTAGAATATAGTGCAGTAGTGGCTCATGTTTAGCTTTTCCCACATCACTATTTTGAGCTAAGTACCAATTTGGATCAAAAAATGGATTTGGTTTACGTCCTTCTTGGCTGCCTTGGCGTATATAGTGCCATAAAGGGTTCATTTTTGAATTTTTTACATCTTGATTGGTGCATAAATAATATTCATTAAAAAACAAGCCAGACTTCCTTAATTTTATATAAGCACTTATGGACGGATAATAATTAAATATGTATAAAATAAGATTATACTTTATAAAAGTTAAAGTTTGTTGGATAAAGCTTGGTGATTTTAAATATAATCTATGTAAAATTGGCAACGCAAACAGCGTAGCCAATAGATTGTTATTATGTATATCTTCATTTTTGTTACAAATATTTTCTTTATTGAATTGGTGTTCTTGCTGTGGTTTTCTGCGAACTTTAATCCAATTAAATGCACAATGTGGCATATTTTCTTCCGAACAAGTTTTTTTTGTCCTATATAACTTACCTGATATATTTTCTAAACAAGGATGCTGCAAAGTATAATATCTCTTTGCAATTGCTCTCATGGCTTTATCTCGAACCTCACACGGAATAATACCATTTATTTCTTGATAATATGAGTCAATAAATGCAGATAATTGCCCTTCTCTCTGCATGAATGAAGCAGTCGCAAAGGGTAGAGTATATAGTTCATATTTTTGAGAAAAGCGCCTCCATAAGTCCCAATCAGCACAGCGTTTTAAGTCAACATTTAATCCATTGTACTCTTCCCATACATGACTTTTCCAAAACGTTCCTTCTTGCTGTACAAAATTCCAATGAATTCCATCACATAAACCAAGTTGCAATGTTTTTTGAGGAAAAATTACTCGCGTATAATGTACAGAACCTTGATCTTTTGAATGTACAAATATTTTTCCACAAACCCACGAAATACCATCAATTGCAAAAGCTTTTAAAGCATCTGCACAGGCTGTAGGCACTAGAAAATCATCGGCATTAATCCAAGTCATGGCGGAATTTGGCTGACGAGTTGTGCGCGAAAAACCTTTATTTACCGCATCATATATACCATTATCAGGTGCATAGTCATAACTAAATATTACTCCTTTATTTGGAAATAAATGCCCCTGCTGCCTACAAAATTCATCAGCCCATGCTAAAATGTCTAAAGTTCCATCAGTTGAACCACCATCTTGCACATGATAACGAATTGTAAAATTACCTGTCTGCATGAAAACACTAAGTATTGTCCGTAATACTGTTTCCTTTGCATTGTAACAAGGTGTGACGATATAGATGCAGTTATTTTTCAGAGGATAAGGTCTAGTTATATCAAGTCCAAACGCTCTTGCGTCTTTTTGTGCCAGCATATAGAAACTGTTATTTATATTACTAATGTCAGTATTATTATCACAAAAATCTACATTTGCAATATGCTTATCCAATTGATTGTAAAAAAAAGAAATAATACTTTCTTGACTAATGCTAACATCTAATGCGTTATTAAATACACAAAGAGAAATATAGTTTAAATAAATACCACTGCAAAACCATTTTTTTGTTAACCGTTCTTTGTGGACTAAATGACTGACCTCAATCTCTGGCGAGAAAACTATATCATAACCTAACTGTTCAATATTTAAATTTAAAGCAAACTCTTCATGGGCAAATGCTAAACTACCTATGCGTCCCAAATTTTCATCAAAGCCACTTGTTCTTTTTATTGCATCCATACGGTAGCCTATACTCGCAGAAACAAGCCATTTCTTTGAATAATGAGAAATTTTTTGTTCTTCGCCCCAATCTAATGCTGCATAATTTATTTCCATGTCATGAGTTATCCATGATGGCTTATCAATTTCCCAAATTGGGCTTACTTTTCCTCCTATAACACCAGCTGTTTTATGGCGAGCAAAGGCATCTAACATGGATTTTGCCCAATGCGGTGTTGCTAAAACATCATCATCAATATATGCTAAATATTTACTAGTGCAGTTGTTTATTGCAACATTTCGTGCATATGCAATTCCATTTTTTTTTGTTATAATGTACTCAAAATTAAAATTGAGATTAAGAGAATTCTTAAAAATGTTAGACTGCTCTTCTTGTAAAGAATTATCAATAATTAAAACTTTAAACTCTTTAGCGGGCAAAGTTTGATTATTTAGGGAGTTTAAGCATTTTGCTAGCAAATCAAAGCGTCTATATGTACAAACTGCTATGGTCAACTGAGGAGCATTACTCATTTTAAAAACCTTTAATATTTATTTTTAATCCTTGCATGTAAATCAAGCCAATCATTTGGAATATTTTTCTATAAATCCACTAATTTCATCATCAGTAAAGTAATGTGTCATAAACTCATGATTGTACATTTCTACTAACTTATCTCTATCAAGTTTAAAATTAGCTTTAGTTTGTGCATAAGCGTCAGCACAAGAAATTCCATTATGTTCAAATG
This sequence comes from uncultured Desulfovibrionaceae bacterium, assembly GCA_964368595.1. Lineage (GTDB taxonomy): Bacteria > Desulfobacterota > Desulfovibrionia > Desulfovibrionales > Desulfovibrionaceae > CAYJAD01. Next base: position 9,278 of record CAYJCI010000034.1, on the reverse strand, counting down.
TTTTATCTGCTGATATATTAGCTTTAATCATTTTTATGTCTTTAAAGCCAATTAATTCATACATTGCTTCAGAAAAAATATCATTTAATTTATCCATTCGATATGTTAAAACAGATATATTATCTTGTTTAATAATTTGATAACCTTTGTTTTTGTCGAAAGGTTTAGAATAAAGGTCAATTCCGACATTTTGCTTGTACTGAATTGAGTTGAAGGGGGTCACCCATAAAGCATAATCATTTATATAACTGATAAGTTCTTTATGGTTAGGTAATCCATGTGTATTGAATTTATTCTCAAAATATGACGAAATACTACATCCTATAAATTCTCTCACACCATTAATAAAGCGCCAATTAAAATCATTCTTATATTTATCAAATAAATCGCGCAATGCAAAACTTGAAAGTTGCCACGGGGTGTAATTATCAAACTGCTCCTCACTTTTTTTATTGAAACCATGTAAATGATATGCAGGAATAGCATTGTCACTTTTACTATATAGCCCTCTTTCTAAAGAACGAGTAATTGTACTACTTCCACATTTTTCATATACTAATATGACAATAATGGTGTCACCCTTTGCTAGCCTATACTGCTTAGGATTGCAAAAACTTAATGAATTATCACGATACATGTCATATTCAGTGGCAGGAAAGAAAACCGTAGAATCTTCTTTTTTTAACTTTGATAGTTCATTGATATTTTTATTGGAATATTTTTCTATAAATCCACTAATTTCATCATCAGTAAAGTAATGTGTCATAAACTCATGATTGTACATTTCTACTAACTTATCTCTATCAAGTTTAAAATTAGCTTTAGTTTGTGCATAAGCGTCAGCACAAGAAATTCCATTATGTTCAAATGTTTTATCTGCTGATATATTAGCTTTAATCATTTTTATGTCTTTAAAGCCAATTAATTCATACATTGCTTCAGAAAAAATATCATTTAATTTATCCATTCGATATGTTAAAATAGATATATTCTCTTGTTTAATAATTTGATAACCTTTGTTTTTGTCAAAAGGTTTAGAATAAAGGTCAATTCCGATATTTTGCTTGTACTGAATTGAGTTGAAGGGTTTCACCCATAGGGCAGATTTATTTATTATATGGCTTATAAGTTTTTCATCGCTAGGCAATCCATATGTTTTGAATTCGGTCTCAAAATACCCAGAAATACTGCATCCTATAAATTCCCTTACACCATAAATAAAACACCAATTAAACTCATGCTTATATTGATCAAATAAATCGCGCAATGCAAAACTTGAAATTTGCCACGGGGTGTAATTATGAATATGCTCCTTACTTTTTTTATTTAACCCATGCAAATGATATACAGGAATAATATTGCCGTTTTTGCTGTATAGTTTTTTTTCTAAAGATTTGGTAATCGTACTACTTCCACATTTTCCATATGTTAGTACAACAATAACAGTATCACCCTTTGTTAGCTTATACTGCTTAGGATTGCAAAATTTTGGTAAATTATCGCTAATCATATCATATTCAGTGGCAGGAAAAAACACCGTGGAGTCTTCTTTTTTCCAATTTGATAGTGGCTTATGCTGTCGCCATTCTTCTCGCTGTTTATAGCCATTTTCTTGCTCTTGCTTAAATTTTGCACGGTATTCTTCAGGAAAGTTTAACAAAATTTCATCAATGAAGGGGAAGTTCTCTGGTGTCCAATATCCTTTTTGTGACTGTTCTATTGCGGTTCTAGTTCCTATTGTATTCATAAATACACCAAGAATATCACCTACTTTTTTTGAATTTTGCCCGTATTTTAATGCAACTTGCATTAAAAAAGCTAAATCCATTTTTGCACCAAATTTTTCTTGGTAAGGAATAGATTCTTGAACTTCTTTCTTGTAAAAATATCCTACTGGATTTACACAAAAAGCATCTGCTTCCCAATGCCTGATTACAGAGTGAATATCATATTTTGGATCATTGACCCACCAACTATCAGATTCTTCATTAAAAACTTTTACTTTTCCATAAACAATGGAAGTTGAATCATCAAAAAAATTAATAACTGCTAAAAAAGCATCTTCAAGATAATAGTCGTCAGCATTTAAATAAGAGATTATCTCCCCAGATGACATAGCGAAGCCTTTATTCATGGCATCAACTTGTCCATTATCTGGTTCAGAAATCCACTTTAAATGAGGGTATTTTTTTATAATATCAATTGTATTATCCGTTGAACCACCATCTATAATAATATGTTCCCAGTTTTTATAACTTTGTTTAGATACGCTTAAAATAGCTCGTTCAATACTATCGCCACTATTAAAACTTGGGGTTATAATTGATATTTTATAGTTATATTTTACTTTCGCTAACTTCTTGCAGACAAGAGTTGGATATATTATTTCTGGAATTTCTGGCAGTTGCAGCTTTTTCAATTTAAGGTAAGCAAGTAATGTTGGACTAGATTGCCAAGCATGCATGGCTACTACAAAATTTCGATATTGAACTGATAGGTCATGTGCTTTTTGTTGCATAAGTTCATTATCATTATTCAAATGTAGTAATTGTGCATTTAAATTTTCAATTTCTTGTTGTGCGTTATTTAATTTTCTTAATGCCTGTGTAAGTTTTTCCTGTTCTACTTGTAATTGAGTTAAAGTGTTGTCACAATCATTTACAACATCGTTTTTACTAACAGGCAGTTGATGTTTATTTTTAATAAAAAGTGTATGTAATTTTGAACCTAGTTTATCTGAAAACAAACTAGGCATATGGTTTTGATATTCAGATAAAATCATTGCATCATAAGAATGTAACCAATAATAATGATGTTCATCTTGGCTGATTATATTTTTCCAGCTATCAATTTTACCAGAAAAAAAGAACTTATTATCAATACTTTGTAATGATTCAAAATTATGTATTTCATTTGTTTTTTGTTCTAAATTTAATAAACTCGAAACTTTTTTTGCAATTTCGTGCGGGTTGGTAATTAGTTTTTCAAATCTTATAATCAAATCTGGCTTTCTTACGCCTTGTAACCAACTTAAAATATGATTTGACCAGTTTCCAATTGAATGACAACCGTCAAGTACATCTGAAAAACAAACATTTCTATATTCGTAATTGTTTAGATAGTTCATAAATGAAAGTGTAGCTTCTCTACCATCACGAATTAAATAAATAACTTTATCACTATCTTTAATTTTAACATCAATTTCATGCGTTTTTATAAAATATATTTCAGAACTATTTCTATATTCTTCAAGTAGCTCGAAATCAAAATGTTCATGCCCAATAATTTTTGCTAAATTTGGATTAGCACTTATATCTTGGCCGTCATTATAGACTGAATAAGTATTCATAGAAAAAACACTTTTCAAAATACTGCGAAAGAAAGTATTTCCAGATCTAGGATAAGAAACAATCCAAACTATCATTAATATAACCTCAAAACATTTTTATATATTGTTTACTTTGAGTTATTCAAATTTTATTAAAACACGGTTTGCTGGATTTAACCCAATCTTCATAAGTATCTAAAACTTCATTAACATTGCCGCACATTTCAATTTTGCCATCTTTAAGCCATGCCAGTCTTGTGCATAGCTTTTTAAGCGTTGGTTTACTATGCGATACAAGAACAGTTGCCATGCCTGTTTTCATTTTTTCTCGCAATGCCTTACTTGATTTTTGCTGAAAATAAGCATCACCGACACCAAGTGTTTCATCAATTAGCATTACATTGCTCTCCATTTGCATGGCAGCTGCAAAGCCAAGTCTTGCACTCATCCCTGTGGAGTATGTTCGCACAGGTTCATCAATAAAATCACCAATTTCTGCAAACTCTATAATACTATCAAGTCTAGCAACTGCTTCTTTTCGGGTATGTCCAAGGTACATACAATTTAAAATAGCATTTTCACGTCCTGTCAGTTCTGGGGAAAGTCCTAAATTTAAAGTAAGTAGGGAGCATTTTAAATCATTATTTATATGTATATGCCCCGAAGTGGGGTTAAGCACTCCTGCAAGTACTTGCAATAATGTGGATTTGCCTGCACCATTACTACCAACAATCCCTAGGGTTTCGCCTGCAAAAATATCAAGGCAAATATTTTTTAATGCCTCTACCTTGCGTAAACGCAGCCTGCCTTTACGAGTATAAAAAGCACATGCTACATTTTTTAAGCTTATGATTGCCTTGTCGTTCATATTTATCTTGCCTATTGTTGGCATATGCGTGGGTACTCACGGTCATAACGCTTTAAAATAAAAAATGTTATTATGGCTAAAACAGTAGTTCCCAAGACTACATTTAATAAATACACAAAGTCTGGAAACTGTCCATCAATGATGATGCGCCTATATTCTCGAATAATGCCTGCCATAGGATTTAAAAACATGTAATGGCGATGTTCTGGCAAAACAAAGCTATTTACATCAAAAAATATACCTGATGCAAAGAACATAACATTTAACCCTGTAGCAATCATTAAAGATAAGTCAGGTAAAAATGGCACTAACGATGCGAAAAAGACTGCACATGTCAACACAAAAAAACCTTGCACCATAATAACTAATGGCAATGTAAACCAAGCTTCTGTTGCTTGTATAGGATAAAATACTAAAAAAATAGCTAATAAAAACAAAACGAAGATATGTTTAAAGCCATCTTGCAAGAAGGTTTCGAGTGGAAAAAATATTTTAGGTATGGGAACTCTTTGCATAATACTATTTGCACAGCGAATGCTATTTGATGCGTGCAGTATGCTTGATGAAAACCATTGCCATTGTGTTGTGCCTATAAGCAAAAATAGGGCAAAATGTGGAGTTTGTGAATTCATAAATATGCCAAACACCACATAAAAAACCGCCATAGAAAAAAGCGGCTCTAATGCCCACCATGCGTAGTTCAAGTAAAGGCGAGAAACTTCAGTTTTTAGATTGGCACGGGTTTTATAAAATAGTAATTCGAAAAAGTTTTTGGGGGTCATAAATTATTAAAAATGCCCGCCACAACTTGTGCGGCGGGCATAATGTTTTAGGACTTTAGAAGTCTATACGGAATGTACCAAATATCATATGGCTTGTTTCATGCTCAGAAGCCAATAGATTGTAGTTTATACCGAATGTTATGGTGTCATTACCAAAGTCAAGTCCTAAACCACCATTGAAGGCAAAACCATCTACGTTTTGCATTTCCAAAGTTGTTGCAGTCCCACCACCAGGAGCAGAAGTCCTTGATTCAGCCTTCAAATCGCCAGCAGCTGCAATGAAGCCTACATCAAACTTTGGAGTGATGACCCAATTGCTATCAGTTGCAAAGTCTTTTTGGAATGTCACGCCAACAGGGAAATACCAAACATCTTGATAATCTGCTTCAGTTTCCCAAATTGTATTTCCACCTTGCTTGGTATCATACTCATAAGTATGAGCATTCATATAGCGAACACCCACATGTGGTATTATATCAATAAAGCTAGTTTCCCATAAATACTCAGCTGTTAAACCTACAGTCCAAATACCTGTAGTAGTATCAGCCTTAAGATCATTCATACCTGTAGGCATATTAGTTGTAGCTTCACTATAACTTTCACTATAGCCAAGATCAGCCATTAGAGTGAAGTTATTCATGCTATAAGCAGAGTACAGGCTCAAACCCCAGAAGTCGAAATTGCTGTGAGTCTCATTAAAATCACCTGTTGAATTTGCATAACCTGCACCAAGGTTAAATGCTAGACCTACACGGAAAGCATCAGCAAAGGTGTAGTCAGCACCAAGAGTGACACCGCCAAGGCCTGAATCATAACCAGACTCAAAACTTCCTGCATCTTGACCACGTACGGATGTCCACTTATAAAGTGGCATGAGCCATACACCCATACCGTTCTTCATGTCAGAACCAGCAGAAAGGCCATCTTCGCTAAGTGTCAAAGCGGCTACAGGTTGACCACCAGAACCAATACCCGCAGCGGAGCTACGTGCTGTGGTAGCACCTGCTCCAGCACGAGAAGCAGCCATACCAGAAGCAGCAGAAGCAGCGACTGCACCAGTTTGTGTAGAGCCTTCAAGAATGGCACCAGCTTCTGAATCGCTCAATCCTGCACCTGGAGCATTAAGAGCAGTGACAAAATTATTAGTTGGACTACCTGGTGCAAGGCCATCTACTAAGGTAGCAAGACCAGAACTCACACCAGAGCTAGGACTAGTTGCATTGGCTGCATTGGCCAAGCCTGCTCCAAACAAAACACACAAACTTGCTACAGCTACTGTTCCAAGTGCATTTAACACGTTGCACTTTCTTAACATCTCTCTGTAATCACTAATAAACTTTAGTGAACTAAAATACTTAGCCATAAAATTTTCTCCAAGTTAATTTATTATTCCAAAAACATTAAAACTAACACTCTAAACATTTTCAAATTAACACTTATTGCCTAAATTAACAGTGTGAAATAGACAAGTGAGTTTTGGCAATTTCTTCCTTGTAAATAGGACTGTTACTGGCAGTGAAAACGTCGAAAAGCCCTCGGAAACGTATACAATAGTTCATAAAATAGCAAGCAATTTTTCAATTTCTTATTTTTATAAAAATGCATTTATTATTGCAAAAGACAATATTATCAATGATATATTATTATGAATTTAAGCAGTCTGCACTTCTATGGGCGGCTACACATGATTTTGGTGAAATTGAATTAACTAAAAAGCCCGTATGCAAAACCGTACTGCTTAATCTTTATGACATTAGTGAAAAATCCAATTCCTATGTGATTTGATATACGTCATAACACTACTAGGCATATTTATCCTTCTTTGATAATTATAAAACTTGACATTTTATAATATATTACATTAAAATACTTGATAAAATAAAAAATACATTGTTTTTGATTTTAATAATGAGGAATATTTATGAATACTTTGTATGTTCACATGGGTAATTTGAAAACAGGCTCAACAGCAATTCAGGCTTATCTTTATCAATTTGAGGATGAGCTTTTAGAGAAGCATAATTTGCTTGTGCCTAAATCTATTGCTGAAACATATACAGTTTATTCAGGTGAGCCTTATTATATACATAAAAATTTTAAAGAAATTACTCATGATGATATAGCGGCATTTAAAAAGGAAATTGCTGAGAACCCCAATAGGGATATGGTTATATCCAATGAATGGTATAATGGTTTTTCAGAAAAGGAATTGCCATTTTTTAGGGAAGTGCTGCCCAACTACAATATAAAGGTCATTCTTTATGTGCGTCGAGTGGATAATTTTTTGAAGTCATTTTACAATGAGCAACGTAAGCGTAGAGTTGTGCCAGACCTTGTTTTTTATGAATCATATGTGGAAAAGGGCATCAAATATTTTACGGACAACACCTTGCACCGCATTAAAACTTCCATCGAAGCCCTTGGTAAAGAAAATGTTATTTTACGTCTATACGATAGGAAGCTTTTGAAAAATAATGATATTATTTGCGATTTTCTTGACATTTTGGGTATTGATTTGCAAGAAAATCCGCAAAAAAATAAATCCATCAATGCCTCTGTTGAGGTGGATAGCTTTGCCTATTTGTGTTCCGCGCAGTCTATTCTTTCAAAAGAAAGTGTGCCTTTTTATGCCGAACAATATAATAGAATTTTTCATCTATTTTTGGATGCACAAAAATCTATCCCAAGCTTATCTGAAAAACTGCATGCTGAAGCCATAGAAAATATTGAACAAGCCGTTGAAGAGCTTGAAAAATATGTTCCAGGGTATAAAACATTATATGATAATAAGCCTATTGACATCACACCACCACATTCAAGCGTCACACCCAACCAAGCATTTTTAGCAAGTGTTTTGTGCAGTGTTTCCTTTGAGGTTGAAAAGTTGAAGCAACAAAATGCGTTGATATTGCAAAAGCTTGACGAACTTCTTGGAAAAAAGCCCGAAGATGCTGTTAAAGGTGAGCAAAAAGACGAAGATACTAAACAAGAAGATAGTTAAGGCAAAAAAGCAAAAATGCATGGGCTTCTACTCTCGTAAGCTCGCTTGGTATGACAGAAGGGCATGGATTCCTGCTTTCTCACGTCGTTGGCTTCTCCTGCTTCTTAGGGCAGGCCATAGCTGCGGCTCCTCGAAGTGACGAAAGGTAGTGTCCTGTCATTACTAGCGAAGCGTGGCAGTCCATTGCCAATTCCCACATTAAAACTCTTGACATTTTCTAAAGTTTAATGCTAATATTTATTATTAAATATATTGTAATCAGGCTCAAATTTGGCCTTGGAGAAAATTATGCTAACAAAGAATGCCATCGGAAATTTAATCAATAAATACAAAGCTGTACTAAAAAAGTGTCATTTGTTAAATACATTTGGTTCATTAGCCATTGTGGGTATGCTTACAGCTGGTGTTCTTGGTGGTCATATGGCAGGGCCTGCCTATGGTATTACATTGCCGCCAACACTTGGGGTTAATTCTGCCTTTACGGTGACACAGCCTTTAAGTGCTGCTGCTGATCCTAATGATTACTACACAACCTTTGTGGTAAAAGAGGCAGACGACCAGGGCAATATTACAGAAAAAACTTACGGCATAAAGTTTAAAGGCAGTGGTGCAGCTGGTAGCCTTGGCGAAACTAATAGCATTGTAGAGCTTGTTAAAGATTATATAGCCAACAAAATTGTGAAGTCTCAAGGTGCTGGACTCGTTTACACCGTTTCGCAAAGTGGTAATGATATCAAGATCTCATTTGATTCGCATGGAAGTTCTAACAATGTAACATTTACAGTAGACCCAGACACAGGTGCTGTGACCTTTAGCAAGGATTGGAGTGGTAGTCCCAACAAAAAGGCCTATGAAGGTGAACAGGGTTCACCCAATTTGAACGAAAACTTCATTGGTAATGAATCTACTACGTCAGGCGGTGCCATTTCCAATACATATAATGATTATTATGGTGAGATATTTGATTCCTCAGTAGGCGATATTACAGGAGATTTTATTGCTAACAGTACAACTCAGCACGGTGGTGCCATATCTAATATAGGATATGATTCAGGCCAGTATAGCAATATAGGCAATATTACAGGCGACTTTATTGGAAACAAAGCTAGTGGTGGTAGCGGTGGGGCCATTTATAATAATTCTTATGCTGATATAGGCTATATCACAGGTGATTTTATTGGCAATAGTGCAAGTCAGCACGGCGGAGCTATTTATAATGAAAGATATGCATCCGTAGCGGATATTACAGGTGATTTTATTGGCAATAGTGCAACGAAGTACGGCGGAGCTATTTATAAT
>CAYJCI010000033.1:12761-15392 GCA_964368595.1 uncultured Desulfovibrionaceae bacterium | reverse complement strand
AATTGCACCTGCTCTTAATTTTTGAAACGTGCTGACTCTGTCAACACTAAAAAAGCCCGTTACATCAATGATGTAACGGGCTTTTTTTAACATTTATTATAAACTAAACCTTTGCAGCAGTTTTTAATGCTTCAATGGCGTCAGTTTGTTCCCATAAAAATTCAGGTAACTCACGACCAAAGTGACCGTAGCAAGAGCTCTTTCTGTAAATTGGGCGTTTAAGGTCAAGGCGTTGAGTGATAAAGTATGGGCGAAGGTCAAATACTTCACGAACTGCCTTGGTTAGAACTTCATCAGGTAAATCACTGCTACCAAGTGAAGAAACTAAAACAGATACAGGCTCAGCAACACCAATACAATATGCAATTTGAACTTCGCAACGTGGAGCAAGGCCAGCAGCTACGATATTTTTTGCAATATAGCGAGCCATGTAAGCACCTGAACGGTCAACTTTTGATGGGTCTTTACCAGAGAAAGCACCACCACCATGATGACCAGCACCACCATAAGTATCTTGAATAATTTTACGGCCAGTTAAACCGCAGTCACCCATTGGGCCACCAACTACAAAGCGGCCTGTGGTATTGATGAAGATTTCACAATCCTTCTCATCAAAATATCCTGATGGCTCAAGAACTGGACCAATAACATGAGTGCGTACTGCATCTTCAATATCTGCTTGAGAAACACTATCGCTATGCTGAGTTGAAACAACTACATTATTAATGCGCACTGGCTTGCCATCTTCATAAGCAAATGAAACTTGGGTTTTGCCATCTGGGCGGAAAAAGTCAACAATACCTGCTTTACGCACTCTGGTTAACTGCTCAGAAAGTTTATGCGCCCAGTAAATTGGTGCAGGCATAAGAGTTGCGGTTTCATTACAAGCAAAGCCAAACATCATGCCTTGGTCGCCAGCGCCTTGATCTTCAGGGGCTACACTGTCCACACCTTGAGCAATATCTGGAGATTGCTTATCAATTGATGAAATAACAGCACAAGTTTGCCAGTCAAAACCCATTTCAGAGCTAGTATAGCCAATATCACGAATAGTATCGCGCACAACGTCTGCAAAATCAGCATAGCCCTTGGTGGTAATCTCACCAGCTATAACTGCCATACCAGTAGTAACCAAAGTTTCGCAAGCTACTCTTGACTCTGGGTCTTGAGCAAGCAAACGGTCCAAAATAGCATCAGAAATTTGATCAGCTACTTTATCTGGGTGGCCTTCGGTTACAGATTCTGAAGTAAAAAGATATTTTCCTCTATGTAGTTGCATAAGCACTCCTTAAATTATTGCCAGAGCAATATATTATCAATAAGCCTCGCCTTACCTATGTACACAGCACAAGCGAGAAGCGACATATTGTTTATTTCTTTTTGTGGTGCAAGCATTCTTGCGTCCACAATAGATGCATAATCAATTCGCCCAAGGGGCAAGTTTTCTTCCCAAAATTTCATTAAAGCGTCAATGATATTTTGCACATTTCTTTCACCTTGAGCGACCATTTCTTTAGCAAAGCACAGGCCTTGATAAAATTGTGGTGCTTGTTCACGTTCTACTTCAGTAAGATAAGCATTTCGTGAACTCAAAGCCAAGCCATCACCACCCCGCACAGTGGGCAAGCCCATAATATCAATTGGGATATCAAGCTCTTTTACCATTTGGCGGATAATTGCAAGCTGCTGCCAATCTTTTTGTCCAAAAATAGCAATGTTAGCTTGGGTCAGCATAAAAAGCTTTACAAGAACCGTACACACTCCATCAAAATGAGTGGGGCGAGAAATACTGCATAGACCTTGATTAAGCGCAGGCACACTAACAAATGCACTATGATTAGCACTGTACATTTCATTAGCTTCTGGTGCAAAAACAACATCAACTCCCAGTGATTTTGCAATGGCAGCATCTCCAGCTAGATTGCGTGGATATGAAGCAAGATCCTCAGAGGGGGCAAATTGGGTAGGGTTTACAAAGAGTGTAACTACTATTTTATCAGCACGGCTGCGAGCGCTTTCCATCAAGGACTGGTGCCCTTCGTGGTAATACCCCATAGTAGGAACTAAGCCTATGCTCCTGCCTTGGCTTTTCCATTCAGCACATAACTGCGAGATTTCAGATTTTTTAGTTAATATTTGCATAGCAGTATTCATTTTAAGTTATCTTAGAAACAAAAAACATACACCTTGAACATAGCTTTGTCCAGCATCATATAGTAGGCGTAATGGATAATTTTAGCTTAGCTATCCTAAAAGCTACATACAAAAAATTTACAAAAACATCCATCATTACAATCAAGTAACAAAGCCATACTAATTGCAATGGCTTTTATTTCATGCCCAGTCTTCACTTAAAACACTTTACCACGGCAAAACTTTTTTATATAAGAGGCATTCGCACAAACAATAAAATCAAATAACAATTTGATTTTATTGCATTTTAGCTTCTTAATGGCAAAATAACAAATCGCCAGAAGAATAATGTTAAATATATCAATCTTGATAACTAAATATTCAACAATTAAAAATTAGGATGCATCATGTTGATTGAAGTTGGACTAGTTGTAGCTGGAATTCCCATTGGCTACGCATTGCACAAAAAAGAAAAAGCCATAAGCTTAACAAATCGCG
>CAYJCI010000033.1:0-12661 GCA_964368595.1 uncultured Desulfovibrionaceae bacterium | reverse complement strand
CCCATTGGCTACGCATTGCACAAAAAAGAAAAAGCCATAAGCTTAACAAATCGCGCATTGTCATTTGTAATCTATGCACTGCTATTTTTAATAGGCCTAAACCTTGGCAGTAATGATGACCTCCTATCCCGCCTAACGGACCTCGGAATACAAGGTGTCTTAATAGGCATACTTAGCGCCATAGGCAGTATTTTTGTTGTGTGGATTTTGTATACTTTCATCTTTAAGGTCAAACAATCATGAAAAGTGGCTTTTTAATTCTATTCTTTTTTTTAAGTGGAGTTTTCGCTGGTAAAGCCCATTTCATACCCATTGATCTAAGCAATGAAATCCTTGGCTATGCACTTTATACATTACTGCTATTAGCTGGCATGTGCATGGGCTTTGACACGCGCAACTTCCTAATAGTACGTGAATTTGGATTTACGATATTATTACTACCGGTTGCAGTGGTTCTTGGGACAATACTTGCTTGCATTGTATCTTGGAGCATTCTTGGCCTTTTAGGCCACGACATTTCCCTGCGCGATACCATTGGCGTTGGTGCTGGCCTTGGCTATTACAGCCTATCAAGTGTTATTATCACTCGTCTTGGCGATGCTGAGCTAGGCTCCGTTGCTTTACTTGCCAATGTAAGCCGTGAAATTTTCACCTTACTATTTGCACCATTAATGGTTAAAATAGCTGGCGGATTTGCACCAGTTGCCGCAGGAGGCGCGCCATCCATGGATACTTGCATGCCTGTAATTGCAAAATATGCTGGTGAGCGTTATGCAATTATGGGTATTTTTTCTGGCATGGTTTTAACCATGCTTGTACCGGTACTTGTAACGGGCATTTTTACATATTTTTAACACTGCAACTTGACAAAACTAGCCTTTTCAAGGCATAATAAACATTCAACAACTATTTAAGGGGGTTTTTAATGTTTCGTAATTTTCTAGCAACTATTTTTACTTTTGTATTGCTAACTGGCGTAGCTCACGCTGAAAAAGTTTATACTGTAGCTTCTGATGGTACTTGGCCTCCAATGGAGTATTTAGACGACGATAAGAAAGTTGTCGGTTATTCCACTGGTTACCTTCGCGCTATTGAAGAGCAAGTTAATGTTAAGTTTGACATCAGAAACATTGCTTGGGACGGAATTTTTGCTGGCGTTGCTGCTGGCACTTATGACATCGTTGCGTCTTCAGTTACCATTACGCCTGAACGTCAAAAACAATTTTTATTCTCTGACCCATACTGTGAAATTCACCAAGCACTTGTTGTGCCTAAGGACTCCACTGTAAAAAGCCTAAACGACTTAAAAGGCAAAAAAGTTGGTGGCCAAATTGGTACAACTGGTATTTTTGTTATGGAAAAAGCAAACGTTGGCGCCATTATCCGCGAATATGAAGATGTTGGCCTAGCAATGCAAGATATGGCTAATGGACGTATTGATGCAGTAATGTGTGACGATCCAGTTGCTAAATACTTTGCTAACAAAAAGAGTGACTTCACTGACAAGTTCAGAGTTGCCCTACAAACTCCTGATGTTGAATACTATGGCTTTACTGTAAAAAAAGGTAACGAAGCCATTGTAAAAATTCTTAACGAAGGCATTAAGCTTGTTAAAGAAAAAGGCATCGAGAAAGAACTTAAAATCAAATGGATGGGCGCTGAATAATCTCATTATTCCCCTCCGATTTTAATTATTTACAAGTGCTTGCTTCATCATGTGGGGCAAGCACTTAGTATGAAATACACACACAGCGTTAGGATTATGGCATAACATGCACGAAAACAATCCCCCAAAACAAGCTGCAGAAGCTGGCAATATTCGCATCTTAGTCACCGACGGTGCTTCAATTCCTGACCCAAGAGAGTGGCGCCTTGTAAACGCTTGGTCAATAGCTCTTGCTGGAGCAATTATTACACTTATCTTGCTCTGCACGGTGTGGCCGAAACCATACCTTGACATTATGGCCTTCTTACCAGATGGCTTAATGGTTACATTTCAGGTGACTATACTATCCATTTCTTGTGCTATCCCCTTGGGCTTGTTAACTGGCTTAGGTAGAATTTCGCGCAACCGCCTAATTAATCTAATTGCTTCCACCTATGTGGAAATTATTCGCGGAATCCCACTCCTTGTACAAATTTTTTATATTTACTACGCCTTAGCAAAGTTTTTAAATGTAAGTGGTTTAGCTTCAGCTGTAATTGCCATTAGTTTTTGCTATGGCGCCTACATGGGCGAAGTTTTCAGAGCTGGTATACTTGCCATACCTAAGGGCCAAATGGAGGCCGCGCGCTCCCTTGGTTTTACTCGCTTCCAAACCATGTTCTTAGTAATACTACCGCAAGCGTGGCGTACAATCCTGCCACCTGTAGGCAATGAGTGCATCGCCATGTTAAAAGATACTTCACTTGTATCAGTCATGGCTATGCCAGACCTTATGCAACGTGGGCGTAGTTTTGCTGCCAAAACTTATTTATATTTTGAAACCTACACCATGATTGCATTAATATACTTAATTATCACACTACTTTTATCAAAATGCGTAAGCGTTATGGAAGCAAGGCTTAACTACTATGACAAACGAAAATAATAATCCAATCATTAGCATACGAAACGTATGGAAATATTTTGGCCAGCTTTCTGCCCTTCAAGATGTTAACATTGATATACATCCTGGTGAGCGTGTGGTTATTATTGGGCCTTCTGGCTCTGGTAAATCCACAATGCTACGCTCCATTAATAGATTGGAAGAAATAGACAAAGGCCTGATATTAGTAGAGGGTTTAGATATTAACTCTCGTGAGCATGATATTAATAAAATTCGTCAAAATGTGGGCATGGTTTTCCAGCAATTTAATCTATTCCCCCACAAAACAGTTTTACAAAACTTAACCATGGGCCCCATAAAATTGCGTGGGCTAAGTAGGGATGACGCAGAAGCACAAGCCCTAACTTTGCTAAAAAAGGTTGGCATTAGCGAAAAAGCCAACGTATACCCTGCCATGCTTTCTGGCGGGCAACAACAGCGTGTTGCCATTGCCCGTGCCCTTGCTATGCAACCAGACATTATGCTTTTTGATGAGCCAACATCATCCCTTGATCCAGAAATGGTTGGTGAAGTGCTAGATGTTATGGTTAATCTTGCTGAAGATGGCATGACTATGGTTTGTGTTACACATGAAATGGGCTTTGCGCGAACTGTTGCTGACCGCATAGTGTTTATGGATCAAGGTCAAATTGTAGAAGAAGGAACTCCAGACCAAATCTTCGCATCACCTCGCTCCCCACGTTTAAAACAGTTCCTTAACCAAATATTATAATGTCTTACATTGCCGTTGCCGTAAGTGGCGGCATTGATTCGCTTTTTGCCCTTTACTCTTTATATGAGCAAGGGCATAAAGTGATTGCAGTACATGCCCTCTTTTTACCCCATTGCACCAAGGCCCCAGATGACTTGCAAGATCATTGTAAACGCTTGCAAATCCCTTTACATGTTCTTGATTTACGCAAAGAGTTTGATGCAAAAGTTATAGAGCCTTTCATTCAATCTTATGCAAACTCTAAAACACCAAACCCTTGCGCCATATGCAATGCAACTATGAAATTTGGCCTGCTAATGGATTCATCTTTGCAACTTGGAGCAGATTTTTATGCCACTGGTCATTATGCCACAAAATGCGAAGCTGAGCATAAAAGCCCACTATCAAAAGGCATTGATAATACAAAAGATCAAAGTTATTTCCTAGCATTAACTCCAAAGCATTGCTTTGAAAAGGTTATTTTCCCCTTAGCAAACACCAAAAAAATTGATAATTTTAATTATTTGCAGCAACATGGATTCGATGTTTCAAATAAAGGTGAAAGCCAAGAAATTTGCTTCATTCCAAATGACGCATACCGCCCTTTTGTGGAGCAAGAAAGCGCGCAAAGATCCATAAAACTTCCAGCGCAAGGACCTTTTTATATTTATGATGGCAATGTCAAAAGGCAAATTGGCGTGCATCAAGGTCTATGGCAATATACTGAAGGCCAAAGGCGAGGCCTTGGCGTTGCTTGGAAAGAGCCACTTTACGTTTGCTCAAAAGATAGCCAAAGCAACTCCATTACCCTTGGGCCTGCAAGTAAGCTTGCCTTAAAGGGTTGTACCGTAGATAAAATAAATTTATTGGTTGATAAAGAATACTGGCCTCAACAAGTTTTTGTGCGTGTTCGTTACAGGCAGGTTGAAGCCAGCGCTACAATCACTTGGCAGGGGCAAAGCCTCATGATTGAATTTAATGATGTTCAAAGCCCAACAGCTTGCGGGCAGGTTGCAGTCATTTATGACAAAGACGGCAGCATATTAGCTGGCGGAATTATTACAAATTTATTTTAATATTACAGTTAAACAATTGCCAACTAATGGCTTTTGCTTGACTTTTTTATAACTTAGTGCAAATTTGTGCTACAAAATAATTTTAAGAAGGTATTATGACTTCCCTTAACTCTTCATCCCCAAAAAAATCTATGTTTCGTGAATATGCAGAAGCACTCATCATTGCTCTAATCCTAGCTTTTTTTATACGCACCTTTATTATTCAAGCATTTAAGATTCCATCTGAATCCATGCTTGAAACATTACAAGTTGGCGACCATTTATTAGTTAGTAAATTCAGTTATGGCGTAAAATGGCCTTTTAGTGACGATTATGCCATTAGCGGTGCTGACCCAGAATATGGCGATGTTATAGTATTTAAATATCCTAAAGACCCTGCCCTTGATTATATTAAGCGTGTTGTTGGCTTGCCTGGTGATGTTATTGAAATGCGTAATAAGCAGTTTTATCGCAATGGTGAACCTGTGAGCGAAAATTATATAGTTAAGGGTGACCCTGCATCCATCTTTCCTGTGAGGGATACTTTTGGCCCATTTACAGTGCCTGAGGGTGAATATTTTGTTATGGGTGACAATCGTGACAACTCGCAAGATTCGCGTTTTTGGGGCACTGTTGAAAAATCAGCTATCCATGGTAAAGCTTGGCGTATTTATTGGTCAGCTCAAGGTCTTTCCAACATACGCTGGGATAGAGTTACTAAATTAGTGGAATAATATGATTGTACACTTAGCCAGCGGCAGCCTAAATGGGGTTGACTCATTGAGAGTTGATATTGAGATAGATATCACTCGTCATGGGATTCCTGCTTTTACTATGGTTGGCCTTGCTGAGGGTGCTGTTCGTGAATCAAAGGAACGTGTTTTTACTGCTTTACGTAGCTGTGGCTTTAAGCTGCCTGCAGCGCGTATAACCGTTAACCTTGCGCCAGCAGATAGACGCAAAGCGGGTGCTGGTTATGACCTTCCTCTTGCGTTAGGTCTTTTAGCTGCTTTAGAAATTATCCCCCCCCAATGCCTTGATGGCTGGTTTTTTGGTGCAGAGCTTTCACTTACTGGTGAGCTTAGGCCAGTTCATGGTACTTTACCGCTGGCAATTTTAGCACGTAGCCAAAATGCTAAAGGCATTGTAGTAGCACCAGATAATGCTCAAGAGGGGGCAGTGGTTAAAGACCTTACGGTCTTTGCACCTAAAAATCTTATTGAATGTGTGCAAATGCTAAAGGATCCTCAAAGCACAACTCCCATTCAACCCATAGAAATCACTGACACTAAAACTCAACATGACTATGACTTTGCAGAAGTAAAAGGCCAAATTATGGCCAAAAGGGCTTTGGAAATTGCAGCAGCAGGCGGGCATAATATTTTACTAATAGGCCCACCAGGCTGTGGCAAAACCATGCTTGCCAAACGTTTACCAAGTATTTTGCCCCCACTTTCATTTGAAGAAGCATTGGAAGTTACCAAAATTTATAGCGTTACAGGCAAGTTACCACATGACCAAGGCCTTATGCGCACACGCCCCTTCAGAGCGCCACACCATACTATCTCAGACATAGCACTTATTGGTGGTGGCAATATCCCTCGCCCAGGGGAAGTTAGCCTTAGTCATCGTGGTGTTTTGTTTTTAGATGAGTTCCCAGAGTATAAAAAATCCACTCTTGAGGTATTGCGCCAGCCTTTAGAGGATGGTGTGGTTTCTATTTCAAGGGCTAATCAATCAGTCACATTCCCAGCCGCTTGCATGCTTGTTGCTGCAATGAATCCATGCCCATGCGGTTATTTTGGTGATGAAACACACACCTGCACCTGCTCTCAAATGCAACTTGATAAATACAAAAATAAGCTTTCTGGGCCCATGCTTGACCGAATTGATTTGCACATTGAGCTTTCAGCTGTGCCATATGATGATTTAAGAAATACTGCTGATGCTGAAAGTAGCTCAGCACAAATTCGCTCAAGGGTGCTTGCGGCACGCGAAATTCAAACCAAGCGTTATGCTGGTACCAATTGTACTTGCAATGCTACATTAAATGAAAGCTTGCAAAGCAAACATTGTGAACTTGAAAGTAAAAGCCATGACATATTAAAGCATATGGAAAAAAACCTAGGTCTTTCTGCGCGCTCAATAACAAGGGTTGTGCGCATTGCACGAACCATTGCAGACCTTGAGGCAAACCCCAACATTTTAACAAAACACATACAGGAAGCAGCCTCGCTACGCATTCTTGACAGACTAGCTTAAAAATTAAACTGTCAACACTACTTACATATGCAATCAAACAAAAAACCATCCGCAAGGATGGTTTTTTTGTAATAAATACTGCTGTGTGAAAGCAACCTATCATGCTATTTAATTAATCAAATTTTGTACCGCCATGAGGAAGGAAACGCACTGTATCGCGATTATTGCGTTCAGCCTCCATAGTTACTGGTACATCATTATAATACAATGCACTTGGCATAATATTATTTTCTTCAGCAACTCTACCATAATGCGCCAGCGCAGGGATATTATCCACCAAGATGGGGGTAAATTTCCAAATAATGGCCCAAAAAATGAAAAGTGTGCCGAAAAGCTGTATAAGTGCTATAAATTTGTTCTTCTTTTGCATAATTTTACTACTAAAATAATTGGGGAGTGTACTTTCGCACACTCCCCATTATTAACATTAAGGCTTCATAATTTAGATTCTAGCAGTGATCTCTGGGAACACTAAGTAGAACATTACATATGCCATTGCTAGTGTTAGGGCCAAGTTGAAGCTTTGACCGCAAACATATAGGATAACCGGCTTGCCGCCCTTGAAGTAGTGAGTTAACTCACGGAAGTTAGTGGCAAGACCAATAGCTGCAAATGACAAGTTAAAGCACCAGCCACGTAGTGGTGATGTTAAGCTCTTAATTGTACCAGCAGTTAATAGACCTTGACTCATGTCAGGACCTAATTGGCCAGAAATGTAAGAAGCAACGATAGAAGCAGCTAAGAAGCCAAGTACGAATTTGGGGAAACGGTGCCAAATTTCCATTAGGCCAACTGTGGAGCCTTCCACGCGGTCAACCTTGGTTACCCAGTACACAGCAACACCAAATGCAGTTACACCAATAAGTACGTTCTGAATCATCTTAATGGTTGCAGCAACATACATGGCTTTTTCACCAAGGAATGCACCAGCAGCAGCAACGGCGCCTGTGGCGTCGATGGTACCACCAATCCATGCGCCACCAAGAACGGCTGGAATGCCAAGAGCCTTAATAACGGCAGGCATAACAATCATCATGATAGCGGTGAATAGCAAGGAAATACCAACAGCAAGTGTTAATTCTTCTTTCTTAGCACGACAAGCTGCGGCAGTAGCAATAGCTGCTGAGGTACCACAAACAGACATGTCTGAAGAAATAGTGATATTAAGTGTCTTGGAAGGCATTTTAAGCACTTTTTGGCCAAAGATATATGTTGTGATTAGAACTATTGGAGTTACAACCCATGCTACGAATAAGCCGGGAATACCAATGGCGATAATTTTATCCATAAGGATTTCTGCACCAAGAAGTACAAGACCAGTCTTGATGTAGTATTCAACTTGTAAGGCAGGTTTCATAAAGTTTGGTGTGCCTACAGTATTTGCTACTAGCATACCAAGGATAATGGCCCAAGCTTCAGTACCTACGCCATAATAACGCATGGTCAGCTGACCACCCATTGTTAGAGCGAATATGGTGAATACAAATAGACCTACAAAACCAATAGCAAATTTAGGGATGCTATGCCCCATAAAGCCCATACCAACACTGAAAACAACAAGTAAAATTACCATCATGATAGGTAAAGTTGTAATGATATTATAAGGCTTTACTTTAGCTTTTGAAGCAGCAGAGCTAGCTTTACGCTCAGCACCACGCCAATCTGTAATTAATTGATCAGCCTCAGCATTAAGTTTTGCATCTTTAAAAGCTACAACAGCGGCGGCAGCTTCAGCAGCAACAGCTTTTGCTTTAGCAGCATCAGCAGCAGCGCGAGCTTTATCAGCGGCTGGTTTAGCTTTTGCGTTCTTAGCGGCAGCACCGGCTTCATCAAGAACGAAAGCTTCTAAAGGATTGTTAAGCCAACGGCTTGGGCCTTTCATGTAAGACTTAAAGGCGCTACCAAATTCAGAAGATTTGAATTTTACCTTTTTGCTAGCTTGGGCTTCAAACCAAGCAATAGTCTTAAATGGAGCTTTTGCGGCTTCGGCAGCCATGATTTTTTCAGCTGCTTCAGTTTTAGCACGAGCTGCTTGTTTATCTGCATCTGTAAAGTTAAACACATACAGATAAAGGCCTAAGAAGAAAAAGATTAAACCAAGCCAGATGGCCCAGTAATCTTCCTTGGTCCAAAGGTCTGACCAAGACGATTGGGCTTTGTCAATTACAACGCCGGAGTCTTGCTGGGACATAATACCTCCAAAAAGTTAACAATAAAAATTCCATCCAAACAACACATTACTGTGTTACTGATAGACCTTATACAGTGTTAAATCATCATTGGCAAGTACTTTTATTCACAAAAAGCCCTGCATAGCCCACAGTGCTCTTTGAGTCGCCGCCCATCTCAAAAGATGTGGTATGATTTACAAGCGTGCATTTATATAATTTCTCTGTATTTTCAAGCGCATACAAAGAAACCACAGCAGGGCAAATACCGCACATACTAATACTATTTTCCCCAACAATTTTTGCAAGATTTAATGCGTCAAAGGCCATAAAAGCCTGCAAAGCTAGCTCATCTAAAGCAATTGTTGTGTTGTGATCTGAAAAATGATGCAGGTCAGAGCTTAAAACTATGCTAACCTCGTGCCCTCTTTGTTCATATTTTTTTATAATAGAACCAAGCGTATAGCCTGCTTTTTTCAAAGCATTAAAATCACGCCCTCCCACTGCAATAGGAACAATATTAACGTTAGGCACAGCCACTTGCAAAAAAGGCAAGATTACTTCTAATGAATGCTCATTTAAATGAGCCTTGGTATCCGCTTGAAATCCGCAATTACTTTGCAATATTTCTTGAGCAAGCTCTGTATTAATGGGAACATTTCCAAGAGGAGTTTGCCAATAACCTTCATGCCATACAGACAATTGCGCACCTTGGCCTGTGTGGTTTGGACCAAGCACAATTAGGGTTTGAGGTAGTACAACATGAGCTAAAGTTTGTGCTATAACATGTCCACAAAAAAAATGACCTGCATGCGGCAAAAACACTAAATTTGCTGACTTTTTCTGCTCTACTATAGTGTTTTTCTGGGCTTCATTCAAGGCAGTTTGTACATAATTTAACAAACTCTTTGCTTCAGCTTCATAAAATCGTCCAGCAACACACGGCACTCGCACTGACATAAGCACTCCTTAACTAGTGTTATTAAACCCTTACAAGAAAATCAGGTAAAATAGATTGTATTTTGGTAAGTCTAAAAAAAGAATCTTAAGATAGAAAGAGAAAAAATGCACTATTGCAAATCAAAACTCATATTGAATTTATTCAACGTAGCTTTGGCGCAATTCTTGTAATTCATCCATGCTCATATAACGAAGCAGGACTTTTTCTGGGCTTTCTGCAAGGTCGACCACTAAAAGAGCATCAAGCGTGCCAAACACCCTATCTTCATGAAAAGCAGCAATTCTGCCGCCTAACTGCAAATAGTGCTTAAATAAAATAGGTAATCCCTTATCACCTTCAACATCTTTAACAGCTCTATTACAGCCCTTATAATCAAGGCCTTCAACATTTGGAACGTTCACGCCAGAAAATGCAGCAGGGTCTCGTTTACCACTAGTAAAAGAGGCTAACACTTCATGCCAGTGATTTTGCATAAGAAATTGCCTAAGCATGAAGGCAGAGGCCTCTGCATAGCCAAGCCCCATACTACAAGGGCCAAAAAGTGTGCGGATTTTTTTAAGATATGTTAAACGAGCAATGCCTTTCCACAAAAGCATCAAGGGCTCATAGTCACGCTGATATTCAGGAGTTACAAATGCTCTCCCAAGCTCCATGGAGCTTTTACAATATTCAAAAAACTCAGATTTATATGTAAAAAGAGATGCTGTATATAATTTATTCGCAATATTACTTGCCTCACTAGCATCAAAACAACGAACCCTATAAGCACCAGCTATGGCCTCATTCTCAGTGTCCCAAAGCACTAGGTGAGTGTAGTCAATGTCAAATTTATCTGAGTCACGATCCTCACCTGAACCTTCACCCACAAGGCGAAAAGTTTTTTCACGCAGGCGGCACAACTCATCTAAAAGAAAACTTGACTCGCGTCCCTCAAAAGAAAAGATTGTATAGCGCCCGTCCACAACCAAGGTTTTGCTTAAGAATTTTTTAACTTCGGCAAGCAGTTTATTGTTATCACAAGCCTTTGCAACTGGCGTGTGCCAAATCTTAGGTAAAGAATTATCCACCTGCCCTAATTGCTCACAACGCACGCGCATATGAGCTGTGCGCGCTTCATCATTAGATAAATCTTGTAAAAGCTTTTTATCAATAGGCTTTCCAACTACATAGCGAATAGTACGCCCACGCATGCTCCATAATTCTCTAGGTAGACGAATGGTTCTTAGTAGTGGATGTATACATCCCAAGGCATGGAATAAAGCACTATTTGTACCCTTAAAATACATAGGTACAACTTGCGCATTGGGGATTCGGGCAAGCCGCCCACTTAATGAAAACCACGATGGTTCCATAAGGGCCATCTTGGCTAAATTAAAGTGCGTCACTACACCAGATGGGAATATACCCACAGCCCCACCTCTTTCCACATGCCTTAAAGCCATGCGCACCGCAGAAAAATTTTCTTTTTGTGACTTTGCAGAAACATTAATGGGGATAATCATGGAGCGTAATTCTGGAATGCGATATAACATTCTATTAGCAATAAGCTTAAAATCTGGCCGTATTGCGCCACATCGAGCAGCCATAATCAGCCCCTCAATGCCACCAAAGGCATGATTTGCATAAACAATCAATGGACCTGTTGCTGGGATTGTTTCTTCTAAGCTTTCGCCTTCATTAATTAAAAATGTACCAAAAGATTGTAAAACTATATTGGCAAAGTCCCAAGGCGTTTCAGTTTGCGGCAAGCTTTCATAGCGTTTTAGCATAGGGCGTAGACCCAAGGCTAAAGCCAAGAATGATGATGAGGGTATGATGGTGCTAGCCTTCATTGAAGGCGCAGAGGGTATAGTGCTACCGTCCATAATTAATCCAATAAGCAAATTTTTATAACTGAAACATTACTCACATAATAATAACTCAAGAGTTCTTAATAATCAAGCAAGGAAGCATAGGGCAACAGCTAATATTTTACACAAATGCAGGGCTACTTTATAAATCCTTTCGAAAATGCGTAAGAACAGCCACAAATGTCACCGCACCAACAATACAAAGGGCACCTATCACATTTAACATAGTTAAGGCTTCATTAAAGACTAAAACACCCACAAGCATGGCTGTTACTGGCTCAAAACCACCCAAGATTGAGGTTAAGGATGGCCCAACATATTTAACTGAACGAACTAAAGCCATGGTGGAAATAACACCTGTAACTATAGTTAAAAGAGCTAAATGTTTCCACTGGAAAAAAGTTGTGGGGAAAAATATACCATCTTCATAGGCTGCAAAAATTCCTGAAAATATAGCCCCAAACATCAAAATATACATACCAACAAGCATTTGATTTTTAACTTTTAAATTAAAAACTTGTATGGCCATCACATAAAGAGCCATTTGCGTTGCTGAAAAAATAGTTAAAGCCATGCCAATAAAATTAACTTCTACTGTACTTGGATCTTGCAATGAAAATAATGCAACACCAATACAAATAACCACTGAAGCTAAAAAAGTTGACATCTTAAAACGCTCACCAAAAAAAACTACCATTAACAATACTACAAAAATTGGATAGCAATATTGAACAGTTGCTGCAATTCCAGAGTCTATATATTCCAAAGCCCAAAAAAATGAGATGGCACAAAGGGCATAAAAAAAGCCTATGGCTATAAACTTGGCAAAATCTCTTGGGCAAATGCGTAATGACTGGCCTCTAGCAAGGGCAATAAGCATGATGATGATTGAAGAAAATCCAAAACGAAAAAACAGCACAGATGTGGACGGAAGCTCTGGGCCCACTATGGGTAAAGCAAACAGTGGGATAAGCCCAAAGGTGCAAGCTGCTAGTGTTGCGTAAAAAAATCCACGAAGCATGTTAAATCCTTCCTAAAAAACCTTTGCAAATTCATCGCACAAAA
>CAYJCI010000032.1:8455-15407 GCA_964368595.1 uncultured Desulfovibrionaceae bacterium | reverse complement strand
AAGTCATCACTAAATTGCAAAGCCTCATAGCTATTATTGTTTTGCAAAAATTTTTGAGGCTCACCAAATGGGCGCATTCTTTCAGCACTTAGCTCAAGTGCAAATCCGCCAGCAGCATTGGTTGGGCCGTCTGTGCCATCAGTCCCAGCAAATAAACATGCAATATTATGTACTCCATCCAGCGCAATAGCAGCACTTAAGGCCATTTCTTGATTACGCCCGCCCTTGCCTTGGCCTTTAATTGTGACAGTGGTTTCACCACCTGCTAAAATACATAAAGGCATCTTGTGATGAGCTTTTGCTTTTTTAGCAAATTGCACCAAGCTTAAAGCTTGCTCTTTAGCCTCACCATACATGGGCTTTGTAAGCATCAAGATATTAAAGCCCAAATGCTGTGCACATAAGGCTGCTGCATTTAAAGCATCAGAATTATTTGCCATAATAACATTATGCACATTTTTAAATAATCCATCATTTGCTTTAGGCGTCTCAGCCACCAAGCCTTGTTGTCCTTTTTGAAAATATTCAAAAACAGGCGCTGGCAAATGCATAGACAAATTATATTTTTCTATAATTTCAAAACATTGTACGAAAGTTGAATTATCTGGAGAAGTGGGGCCTGAGGCAATAACATCCAACACATCACCAATAACATCGGATATAATTAAACTAATTACTTGAGCAGGAGCAGCAATGCGTACAAGCTGCCCACCGCTAAATGTCGATAAATGCTTACGCAGAGTATTTATTTCTTCTATATTTGCCCCATTTTGCAAAAGTAAATTCGTAATATTTTGAACATGTTCAAGCTTTACCCCTTGAACTGGAGCTGGGGTTAAAGCACTAGCCCCACCAGTGAACAAACAAATAATTATGCAATTTTCATCTGCATTTTTTGCAAGTTCAAGCATGGCCTTGGTTGCGTTAACGCCTGCAACATCAGGGACAGGATGAGCGGCCTGCATAATCTTAATAAATTTAAGTGGCAAAGCATGTTCATACTTGGTCACCAAGAGGCCATCTTTAATACGCTTGCCCAAAATATTTTCCAAGGCTAAAGCCATTGGGGCAACACCCTTACCAGCGCCAAGCACTAAAACATTCTTGCCAGCTAAGTCAAACTCCCTATCAGCAATGTGCAAAACTTCGCCAATAAGTTTAACCTGCTTTTGCACAACAACATCTGGCGCAACAGCTTGCACTGCGGCAGTAAATATTTTTTTTAAAATATGGCGTTGATCGTCTGACATATATTTATAGTTGCAAAATTAATCGCTAAAACCTGGGGGTAATTGCCCTTGGGGCACATCATCAGCTAGGCCATGCTCCTTTGGTCTTAAAGCTACTGGCATTAAATCAAAACCTGCCGCCTTTGAAGCGGCCACATAATCAGTAGAATTTAACCTCAAAGCATTTAGCGGATATACGGCAATGGCAGGTATATGTACTGGGCAATGTCGCTCACAAAATCCACAACCATAACAACGTTTAGAATTTACAACAGGCACAGGCACTTTGCTAGTTGCGTTGCTTTGTAAGCTAATGCCACCAAATGCACACACCTCTTGGCACACAACACAGCTTCTGCCTTCAGCCCATGCTAAGCAAAGGTCTGGCTTAACCACAGCTGTACCAATTTTAGCTTGATGTTTTTGTTTTAATGATAAATCCATAATGGCGCCAGTGGGGCAAACTTGCCCACAAGCCGTACATTCTGGCTCGCACGGTCCACGGCGCGACATTAAAACAGGGCTAAACACACCTTCAAAACCTGCTGTTATCCAAGTAGGTTGCAAGCCATTTGTTGGGCATGCCTTCATGCACTGCCCACAGCGAATACATCTGGCCAAAAAATCCTTCTCTGGCCTCGCCCCTGGTGGGCGAACGCAAGCAGATTGTAAAACTGTGCCTTGCGCCCCAGAGGCCAAGCGTGAAGCTGTGTTCACATAGCCAAGGCTTGCAAGGCCAACCCCTGCCCCAGCTGCACATAAAAATGCTCGCCTTGTGGGTATGGGCATCTTTTGTTTTATATTTTGTTCTGCATTGCCCTTATTTTGCCCGTCAGCATCTTGTTTTTGTTCAGCCTTATTAATTGGCAAAAATTGCACTCCACGAACAGGACAAACATCAACACAAGTGCGGCAAGTAATACATTCTGAATGTTTAGTTTTAGTAGGCTCGGTACAGATGGCGCCGGTTGGGCAATTTTTTATACATTTTCCACATTGAATACATTTGCTTACTCGCCTTCTCCACAATGGGCGCAAGGACAAAAGCCCAAGTATTGCACCCGCAGGGCAAAGATAGCGGCACCAAAAGCGCGGGCGTACTCGTTCCAGTAAAAATAGCAAACCAAAGAAGCCAGTTATAAAGTACACGCTATAAAAAACACGTGGTTTTATTTGTAAATAAGACAAAGAAGGAATGCCCAAGCTTTCAATAAAGGGGCGGCTTGTATCCAACCCAAATTTCGCAAAAAGCAATAATATTGGGTGCAAAAGCAAGGCGTAAAAACGGGTAATCAAGGCTATGGGAGAGCCCCAAAAAACATGGCTAACACCCATTAAAGCAGAAATGGCAAAGGCTGTTAATATTAAATATTTTGATTGTGGCATCCATGCAGGCAAGGACTTATTGGCAATTTTATGCGGAATAATACTTCTTGAAGCATCAAGGCTTATACCCATGGGGCAAATATAGCCACAAAATATACGCCCAAGTAATAAGGCAAGCCCCAAAAGCAAAAGCCCAATGCTCAAGTTTGGCACAAAATCTTTAATGGCTAAAGGCACAAGGGCTGTAACCAGTGGGTCAAGGCGTAAGAATATATCAACCACAGGCACTAGCCATTCATGCAGTGGAAATACGCATTGCCACAACAAAAATATAAAAAGGCCAAGGCTTAAGGCTTGTATAAAAATTCGTATTTGTTTGTTGTTCATTACAAGCTAAGCTGTATGGTGCTTAAGTTTTCAATATCCATGCGTCCAAGGCCACGCTCATGAGCTTGACGAATATGGGCCACTTGGCGCGGCTTAATTTTTTGCCCATACCATGTATATCTTTCCACAGCTGTTGCATCTGCTGCCACTGGGTCTGCTGAAGCAATCACTTCACTTGGGCTTATGACTTTTCCAGGGCCACCAGGGCCGCCAGTGGTCAAAACTCGAGTAGCGTCAATAATAGCAAGGTGTGGCTTTGCCAAGCAATTCAAATCCACAATGGATGTTGCTAAATCATAGCGATAATGCATAATGCCACGGTCATAAATAAGGCCCATTTGCCCCTTTAGTGATAGGGAAACTCCAGCCGAGCTATGGCTCTTTGCCACAGGTACAGCAATAACTACATCAGCCTTTAGTACATCCTTCATAAAGGCATTATCTTGCATTTCAGTAGCATTTTCGATGTTTGTTTTGATGTAAAATTCTTCATCCATGAGCTGTTGGCAAATGTCAGATTCAACACTATTACAGGCGGCTAAAATACCAGAATTTTCTAACGACAGGCGCACATCTTGTAAACCATGATCAAGCACACGCACACTTTTTGCCCCTGCTTCTTTACAAAGCACAAGCACCTCACGCACCACTTCTGGATGAGTTGTTGTAGCGCTATCAACACCTTGTGCAAAGCTCATATTGGGTTTTATAACAACGCTTTGCCCTTCTTTTACAAAACGGGACATGCCGCCTAGAGCCTCCACAGCAGCCCTTGTGGCTGCGGCTGGACTGCCTTTAACTATGCTGACATCTGGATTTGCTTTGGCAAAACCCTTGCTTGGCCATAATATGCCAGAGGCAAGCATGGTGGAGCTTGCTGAAAGGTAGGCTAAGGTTTGCATTTGCATTTTTAGGAAAGTACGTCTATTCATAAAAACTCCTTTTGAAGCAAGGCTTTAGACACAGAACATGCTTAGTATATATGCTAATTAACCTATCCCTAGCACATTGCTAAACAATAGTCCAACCTTCATAATTTATTTAAATTTTAATGCTTTAAAGTTAAAACTACTTAAATAAGTAAAATTTTGACGCAAAATACAAGCTAAAACTATAACTAACATTTAAATAAAGTAAAACTATATGACTGCGTCAACCTTTTACACATTAAGTTACTTTTTATGACATATTTTACTGGTAATTTGAAAAATTTTTTTTTATGTTGCCTTTTTAGCACATTAACAACGAAAATACTATGAAAGCAATACTTCTTTTTGACATTGGCAACACATCCATAAAGGTAGGCATTGCAACTGCCAAGGGCATTGACAGCTCCTACACTTTGCGCACAGACGCAGGCCAAACGGCAGATAGTCTTGGCATTACTATATTTTCTTTACTCTCACACGCTAAATGCGACACCTCAAACATTGAGGCTTGCGTTTGTTCATCAGTGGTGCCATCCATGACCCCACTTGTGCGTGAAGCTTGTTTGCGTTTTGTGGGAGCAAAATTTTATCAAGTGCCGCAAGATATTAATATTCCGCTTAAAAATTGTTATGAAAAGCCACAAGAAGTTGGGGCAGACCGCCTAGTATGTGCCTTTGCTGCGCGCAGGCTTGAGCCTGAAAGCCCAAGCCTAATTGTAATTGACTTTGGCACTGCAACAACCTTTGACTGCATTCATGAACAATCTTACCTTGGTGGTTTAATATTTCCTGGAGTGCACACTGCCGCCACCGCCCTAACCAGCAATGCAGCAAAACTACCTCGTGTAAATCTTGAGTTTGATGACATGGAGCCCATTGTTGGGCGTGATACTGTTTCAAGCATTCAACATGGTATAGTCTTTGGTTTTTGCGCCTTGGTGGAAGGGGTAACAGCAAGACTTAGCAAACAATTGCCAAGTGAAGTGAAAATTCTTGCCACTGGAGGCTTTGCAAAAGACATTGCCAAAAGAACAAATTGTTTTTATAAGGTCATACCAGACCTAATTTTAGACGGTCTTAGACAATTGTACTATCAAAAATAACATAAATAAACAGGTAGCTTGCAGCTACCAAACAAGGAGCAATCATGAGCACCATAGTTTCCGTCCTTTCCCGTGAAATATTGGACTCACGCGGCAACCCCACAGTTGAGGTTGAAGTTAGCCTTGAATCAGGCCACATTGGCCGCGCCGCTGTACCTTCTGGTGCATCCACCGGAACCCGTGAAGCCCTAGAAATGCGTGATGGCGATAAAGCTCGCTATGCTGGTAAGGGTGTTACCAAGGCTGTTGATAATGTTAATGGCGAAATTGCTGAAAACATCGTCGGCCTTGATGCTTTGCGTCAAGTACAGCTTGATACAACCCTTCTTGACCTTGACGGCACAGATAATAAATCTCGCCTTGGTGCTAATGCTATGCTTGGTGTATCCATGGCAACTGCCCGTGCAGCTGCAAACTTCCTTGGTTTACCGCTATATCAATACATTGGTGGCATTAATGCAAAGGTATTGCCAGTACCCATGATGAACATCATCAACGGTGGCGCGCATGCTCCAAATAACCTTGATATTCAAGAGTTTATGATTATCCCAGTTGGTGCTTACACCTTCCGTGATGCCTTACGCATGGGCACTGAGGTGTTCCACACCTTAAAAGCCTTGCTTGATGCCGACGGGCACGTCACCAGCGTTGGTGATGAAGGTGGCTTTGCCCCTAACTTAAAAAATCATGATCAAGCTTTTAGCTACATCATTCGTGCTATTGAAGAATCTGGCTACAACCCAGGCACTGAAATTGCTCTTGGCATTGATGCTGCCGCATCTGAATTTTACAAAGATGGCAAGTACGTATTAGCTGGCGAAGGCAAAACCTTCTCCAATGCAGAAATGGTCAACTGGCTTGCAGAGTTTACTCAAAAATACCCACTAATCTCCATTGAAGACGGGCTTGCCGAATCTGATTGGGATGGCTGGCGCATTCTTAGCAGTAACATTGGCGAAACAGTGCAAATTGTGGGTGATGATATTTTCGTAACCAACCCAGCCATTTTAGCTGAAGGTATTGCTGAAGGTATTGGTAACTCCATTTTAATTAAACTTAATCAAATCGGCACAGTTACTGAAACATTAGACACCATCGAAATGGCAAAAGAAGCTGCTTACACCACAGTTATTTCACATCGCTCTGGTGAAACTGAAGATTCATTCATAGCCGACCTTGCTGTTGCTGTTAATGCTGGGCAAATTAAAACAGGCTCACTTTGCCGCTCCGACCGTATTGCAAAATACAATCAATTAATACGCATTGAAGAAGAGCTTGACGAAAGTGCAACCTACTTTGGCCCAATGATGGCAGAATATTTTGCTATTGGTGAAGATGAAGAATAGCAATAAAGCGTGATGTGCAAATCATCAATCGCCTAATTATACAAAATTGCCGGAAAGTTAAAATCTGACTTTTCGGCAATTTTGCAAAGCTCAAGGCATATGCAAGCTTAACCAATAAGATGGGAAGATGACAAAGCCTGAAAACGCCAAAAATCAAATAGCCGCATTAATTTTAAGCGGTGGCCTATCCACCCGCATGGGTAAGGATAAAGCAATACTACACCCCTATGGCGAGCGAGAGCCAAACCTGCTTGCCCGAACCCATAAAATATTCGCAAAACATTTTAATACCATATGGGTATCATGCGCCCAGAATAAGCAAAGAGCTGGTTATGAATGCCTTTTTGATGAATTTCACGAAATTGGCCCCATATCTGGTATTTATGCAGGACTTAATGCTGCAAAAAATGCTGGTTATGAGGCAATATTGGTATTACCTTGTGATTTACCATTGATAAATGATAATATTATACAAATATTATTGCAGGCTAGAGCAAGACATAGGCAAAATAATCAAGACCCATACAATTTAATGACCACATTTATACATGAAAAAACAAGAAATATTGAAGCGTTAATCGCAATTTATGAAGTAGAGGCCCTAAGCCTTTTTGAAAAATGTATTAAAAATG
>CAYJCI010000032.1:2573-8355 GCA_964368595.1 uncultured Desulfovibrionaceae bacterium | reverse complement strand
ATCGCAATTTATGAAGTAGAGGCCCTAAGCCTTTTTGAAAAATGTATTAAAAATGGCATACGCGCACCGCGCCAAGTTGTACCAGAAAATCACCGTACTTTAATACCCTATAATGTTGACCTATCACAATTTTTCTTCAATCTAAATACAGAAGATGAGTTTAAAGAATTTCAAAAACAGCATGTGAAATAATCAATACTATACTACTTTAATTATTAAAACAAAAATTCCTTACTCTTTTATTACCCCTTATGAAAACGCGCTTTTGCATCTTCATAAAATGGTACTAAGGATTTTGCGGCCTTTTCCCAGCTAAATAGGTTTCGAGCTGTGGCCCGCCCTTGCATGCCCATATTTTTGGCAAGTTCAGCATGCCCCATAAGCATCTTCAAATATTTAACAATTTCGTCAGCATCGCCCTTTTTCATCATAAAGCAATCAAGCCCATGCTTCAGCTTTTTTGCCACATTAGTCTGCGGCAAGATTACAGGACGGCCACTAGCTAGAAAAAATGGCACTTTTGAAGGAAAGCGATAATCATCAAAATCGCCTGGAGTGCCAATTTGAACCAATATATCTGCAAGAGCCATAAGCCTTGGTAATTCGCTAGAATTTAAATCTTCCACAAAAAGCACGTGCTTTCTATACAAATCTAAAATGGCTTCATCATATCCATCAAACTCAATGCCACTACGCACAAGTTTTACTGTAAATCCTTCATCATTTAACCTATCTATAGCTAATAGTAACTCGATAAAACTTTGCACATTATAATGATGAACAGCACCAGGATACACGATTGCAAAGGTATCATCATCAAATTCAAAGCCTTTGCGCAAGGCAATATTACGCTCTTGCGAAAGATTAAAAAATGCATCTTCACAAGATGGCCAAAAGGTCATTGTTGGTACACCTTGTGGCACAAACTCTTGTAACTTATCAATAATACATGAAACACCCAATGAATTACGCATAAATGATTCAAAATACAAAGGATGTGTATCAAGAAATTTTTCAAATTTCTCAGGGTTATTTTTAGCAAATGTCTTTTGCTCCTCCAAATTGTTTATTCCAAAATGGCGCCCTGTGATAAGTACTTCATTATCCTCCAAATGCACTAAATATGGTAATTTAACACGCTTTCGTAAAATTGCTGTTGGGATTCTAACAGCCTCCCTCGTGGTCCAAATATGCAAAATTGCATCTTCAAAAAACTCCACAGGAAGTGACACTAATGAAGGAAAGTCGTGAATGGCATAATTGCACTCACCAAAATATTCATTTGAGCCTCTAGTATCAGGCAAGAAAACATGGCAATCATGCCCAAGATCGGCTAGAGCATTGGCAAGAAAATGTATATGTACACCACTACAACCAAAATACGGGCCGTAGTTCATGAATAATATTTTTAATTTATTACCTGCCATCAGCGCATTCCTCTCGCAATTAAGTTTTAGCATTTTAAAAGCTAATTTTTATTCATATAATATTAAACAAATACACTAAATTTTAAGCCTTGACAAGTAAGCTTTATATCCATGATACTCAAAATATAATCAATTTTGCCCCTTTAGGAGAACAGCTTGACCAATGTTTCTATTATTATTCCAGCGTGGAATTTATGGAATACCACATTACAATGCTTAGAGAGCCTTGCTAAAACTTGTGCTCAAAGCATTGTTACTCAAAGCATTGAAGTCATAGTTGTTGATAATGGCTCAACTGACGAAACTCAAAAGGCCTTGGATGTTACGCTGACTAGGCTTTTCGGGGAATGCGGCAAAGCCCTGCGCATGCCTCAAAATCTTGGCTTTGCCAAAGCCTGTAACCTTGGTGCACAGCTTGCCCAAAGCCCCCTACTCTTTTTCCTAAATAATGACACAATTCTTACAGAAAACTGGCTACCCCCCCTTGTTCAAGCCCTTGAAAACAATCCTAAACTTGGAATGGTTGGGCCATTATTGCTTTATCCAGACAATAGCGTTCAGCATTGCGGCATTTGCATAACGCCCACTTCAGAATTTGAGCATTTATATCACACATTTCCAAGTACACATCCAGCTGTAAACAAAGCACGCTTGCTACAAGCTATTACCGCCGCAGCCGTCTTAATTCCCAAACAATTATTTTTTGAGTGTGAGGGCTTTTATGAAGGATTTGTCAATGGATTTGAAGACATAGACCTATGCTGTGCTGTGCGTGAAAAAGGCTTATATTGTGCATGCATTCCCCAAAGCCGCATTTACCACCTTGAAAGTCTAACCCCAGGCCGTTTTGATAATGATGCAATCAATGCCAGCCTACTTCAAGAAAGACGTAAAAATCTTGCCCTTGATTTTCATAGCTTTGCGGTTGAAGATGGTTTTATCCCTACATTAAGCCCTGCTCTAAAATTTTATATAAGCATGCAAGAAGCTAAAGAAAAAGCACTGAGCATTGCCTTTGCACAAAATTTTGATGCACAAAGTTGCCTAGCAAAACTTGAAATAGAGCCACTTTGGTTTGGTGGCTATGTGCTTATGGCAAATCATTATCACGCATCAAATCAAAACAATGAAGCATTGCAAATTTTAATAAAGCTCACAAATTTAGCTCCATTACCCGCATATTTAAAAATGCTTCAAACGCTAGCCACTCAAATGGAGCATGGTGATATTACAAAGCAAGCTCAGTATATTGAGCAAAGCATTGCATCAGAAATTACAAAGCAAAGCTCACTGCAGCAAAAGGCCGAAGCCATGTTGCAAAGAGCTATAGCCACCCAAGATGAAGTATTAAAAACTATGGTTGAGCAGTGGTCAGAACACAATAAAACATTATAATTATAGGTAAATTATGCAATACTGGTTATTTAAAAGTGAAGCAAATTGTTTTTCATGGCAAGATTTACAAAATGCCAATAATCAAACCACATCTTGGGATGGCGTGCGTAACTATCAAGCCCGCAACTTTATGCAATCCATGAAGCTTGGTGATAGAGGGTTTTTCTATCATAGTGGAAAAGACCCCGAAATTACAGGAATTGTAGAAATTGTCCGCACTGCCTACCCTGACCATACCGCATGGGATGAACAAAATAACCACTTTGACCCACGCTCAAGTGAGCAAAAGCCACTTTGGTATATGGTAGATGTTAAATTTTTACAAAGCTTTGAACCACCTATCTTGCGTAAGGACTTACGCCTTGAGCCTGAGCTTGCCCATATGGAGCTTATGAAAAAAGGTAGCCGACTTTCAGTGCAGCCTGTTAGCCCTGAGGCTTTTGAGCATATTTTAACCATGAGCAAGATTTAGTAATTTATGATGAACACAGTAAATCAAGAGTTGGTGGAGATTTTTTGCCTTAAATCAAAGGTCGTTGGTTCAAAAATATTTGAAGCAGCAAGCTTTGGCCATGCCATAGATTATATACTTACAGTTTGTGATGCCAAAGCCCCATGCGAAATCTTAGCCCCTGAAGCTAAAACAAGCAATGGCCCTTTAAATTGTAACAATATTCCAACTCGTTTACAAAAAATCATTGCCGCACCAAGGCTTAATGAAGCATTGTCAACCGAGCTTGCTACAGCATGCGCCAATAAAAATTATAGCTTAATAGACGCTGGCATGCGCAATTATTTAGCTGGTGTTGATATAGGCATAGCTGAGGCAGAGCTTGGAATTGCCGCCAGTGGCACCTGCATGCTTAATTCAGAAAGTGAGGATGTTCGCCTTGCTAGTATGATTTGTGAAATTGGAGTTATATTATTAAAAAAATCTCAAATATACCCAGACCTACCTTCAATTGCACCTATTTTACGCGCGGCTCAAAGTAAAAACACTAGCGCCTATACTGCCTTTATTTCTGGCCCTAGCCGCACTGCAGATATTGAGCGAATACCAGCCATTGGGGTGCATGGCCCGCTAGAACAACATATTATACTACTAGAGGGCTAGATATGAACAATGACCCTAAGGACATAAAAACATACCATCAAGACCTGCAAAAAAGCCTTGAAAATTCTTTCTTGGGTCAAACGCTTAATAATTTTGCCGTAGCTTATAAAGCCAATCGTGAAGCCGTGTTTGAACAAATTGATGCGGCTAGTATAATTGCAAAAATTGTTGAAGTTAAAGACCAAGTTAGCAAAAATTTCACTTCATTATATGAGCAATTTAAAGCTCAAGCCAATTTGCGCGGAGTTATAGTTCATCTGGCAAAAACTGCAGATGAAGCCAATGAAATCATAGCCAAGATTGCTACAGATAATAATGTAAAAAATATTATAAAGTCAAAATCCATGACCACTGAGGAAACTCAGCTAAATAAGCACCTTGAAGCTAAAGGATTTAAGGTTGATGAAACTGACCTTGGCGAATGGATTATACAATTACGTGGTGAAGGCCCTTCACATATGGTCATGCCCGCCATTCACCTTTCACGCCATGAAGTGGCAGATGATTTTAGCAAAGCCACTGGTGTTACGCAAAGCGCTAATGTTGACCATCTCGTTAAAGTGGCTCGTAGCCAGCTTCGCCCCAAGTTTATCACAGCAGATATGGGAATTTCTGGTGCAAACTTTGCCGTTGCAGAAACTGGAAGCATTGCCATTGTCACCAATGAGGGTAATGCACGCCTAGTAACCACTCTACCCCGCGTACATGTGGCAGTTATGGGCCTTGATAAGCTTGTCCCCACCTTGGATGATGCGCTAAACGCCCTACTCATACTACCACGCAACGCCACAGCCCAAATGCTAACTGCATATGTGAGCTGGATTAATGGAGCTTGCGAAAGCATAAACACTGAAAATAACAATAAAATTACTCATTTTGTTTTTGTGGATAATGGGCGTAGTGATATTGCTCAGGATGAATTATTTTCACAAATTTTTCGCTGTGTACGTTGTGGGGCTTGTGCCAATGTGTGCCCAATTTACCGCTTAGTTGGTGGGCATAAAATGGGCTATATTTATATTGGTGCCATTGGCTTAATTTTAACCTACTTTTTTCATGGCAAGGATAGGGCGCAAATCCTTGCGCAAAATTGTATAAATTGTGAAGCTTGTAAAAATGTTTGTGCTGGTGGCATTGATTTACCGCGCCTCATTGCAGAAATTAGAAAACGCCTAAATGAAAATAACGGCCCAAGCATAGAAGCAAGCTTGCTTAGTATGCTTATGAAAAATCGCAAAATGTTTCATGCTTTTTTGAAATTTGCAAAGTTTGCCCAATATCCAAGCACTGGGGGTACGGCCTATCAAAGGCATTTGCCAGCCATATTATTTGCTAAGCAATCTTTTAAAGAGTTACCAGCCATTGCCAGTCAATCGTTTAGGGAAATTTTTGATAAAACTCAAAGGCATGTTGATAAAGCGCAATATCATGTGGCCCTATTTGCTGGTTGCGCCCAAGATTTTATATATCCAGAACAATTGGAAGCAGCAGTTAAATTGCTAAACGCTCATAATGTTGTTGTGCATTTTCCTTATGAGCAAAGCTGTTGCGGATTACCACTTGAGATGATGGGGCAAAGAGCCACCTCAATTGACATTGCTAAACAAAATATTAAAGCATTTTCGAGCGAAAAATATGATGCCATAATTACCCTTTGTGCATCTTGTGCTTCACATTTAAAAAATACCTACCCTAAAATCATTGGAAATGATAATAATTTTGGCAAAAACTGCATTGATTTTACAAATAAAATCAATGACTTCAGCTCCTTTATGCATAATATTTTGGCCCCAGATTTGTTTAATAAAAGCCTTGAACAAGTAACCTATCATGCTTCATGCCACCT
>CAYJCI010000032.1:0-2473 GCA_964368595.1 uncultured Desulfovibrionaceae bacterium | reverse complement strand
CAGATTTGTTTAATAAAAGCCTTGAACAAGTAACCTATCATGCTTCATGCCACCTTTGCCGTGGCCTTGGGGTAGAGCAAGCCCCACGCGAACTCATTCAAGCATGTTCAAGCTATGTAGCTTGTGACGAAGAGGACGTGTGTTGCGGATTTGGCGGTACATACTCCATGAAATTTCCAGAAATTTCTGCAAAACTTTTACAAAAAAAGCTAAATAACGTTGAAAAAACTCAAGCCTCACGCCTTGTGGTAGATTGCCCAGGCTGTATTATGCAATTAAGAGGTGGGGCAAAAAAGCAGGGTAAAAGCTTGCAAGTTAACCATATTGCAGAATTATTAGCAGAAAATTTAAAAAATTAATTTTATGCAATAATCGATTACTTTTTTGTTAAAAAAAATGTTTTTTCGATAAAAAATACTTATCTTTCCATTTCTAAGTTGACAATATTTCATTCAATGCCTAGTATCCCCATGTTACTTTTATCACAAGCAAAGCAAATAAACTCCCCGCGATCCTCTAAAAAAAGGGCGGCCCATGAATACAACCAAGAGTGCGCATATTCCTAAGGCAACCATTGAACGTCTTGCCATTTATATTCAAGTATTAGAGCGCCTTGAAAAAGATGGTACAGAAGTAATCT
The DNA here is from genome assembly GCA_964368595.1 of uncultured Desulfovibrionaceae bacterium. GTDB lineage: Bacteria > Desulfobacterota > Desulfovibrionia > Desulfovibrionales > Desulfovibrionaceae > CAYJAD01. The sequence continues at coordinate 1,833 of CAYJCI010000032.1, read as the reverse complement.
CCTCAGACCCATTAGCTAAAGCATGCGATGTTAATGCTTCACAAGTTCGTAAAGACTTAGCTTATTTTGGTGAATTTGGAGTTCGTGGTGTTGGCTACAATGTGAAAAGTTTAATTAAATCCATTTCTGATGCGCTTGGCATTTCAAGAGAATGGCGAGTTGCCATGGTAGGCATTGGCAATATGGGCCGAGCTTTACTAAACCATGCTGAATTTCGCTCAAAAGGCTTTAATATTGTGGGTGCATTTGACTGTGACCCATTTAAAATTGGTGAAAAAATATATGGCATTGAAGTTGTCTGCACTAAGCGCTTAAAAGAAAAAGTTGAAGAATTAGACATTGAAATGGCCATACTTACAACTCCACCAGAAAGAGCGCAACGCGCTGTTAACCATATTGTTGAATCTGGTATTAAAGCTATTATTAACTTTGCACCTTCTCGCATTCGCGTGCCTGATGATGTCCACATTGAATATGTTGACTTCTTCCATCATCTGTACACCTTAGCCTTTAAGCTAAGTAATAAAGATTAATTTATGCCTCATGCAAAATGGCTACAATCTTTTTTAGTAGCACTAGCCCTTTTGACTAGATTAGGGCCTTCGCGCATGGTTGATGATGCAAGCCTTGCCCGCTCAAGGACGTGGTTTGCATTGGTCGGCGCTGTGCTTGGATTTATCTATACATTTGCAATTATTATTTTATTTCAAATTTACCCCACAAAAGTCTGGGCTTTGGCTTGGGTCTACTTAGCATTTGATATTTGGCTTACACGTGGCTTGCATTATGACGGGCTTGCAGATGTGGGCGATGCCATTGGCAGTAGTGCTAGTGGTGATAAATTTTGGACTATTATGCATGATAGCAGACTTGGAGCATTTGGTGCCATAGCTCTTTTTTTAGGATTAAGTGCGCAATTTGCGGGGCTTCAACATATTATATTACAGGAACAATGGTATGTATTGATAATTGCTCCAATTTTTGGGCGCATTCTTTGTGTACTACTTGCCAATGTTAGCCCAGCTCGCAACCCTGATTCATTGGGTGGTAAGGTCTGCACCCCCAAAAACAACACGCTTTGCATTAGTTATTTAATACTAAGCCTAGCATTACTCCTGCCTCTAGGTATTAAAACTTTCCTTACTGTGCACCTGATAGGGGGCATCTTTTTTTACCTAATCTATAAAATAGCACAAAAACATGGTGGCTGTAATGGCGATTTCTTAGGCACTGTCATTATTGGTGGACAATGCATAATACTACTGATATGCTAAGCAAAGAACAACTTTATTTAATATATGAGGTAGTTATGAATTTTGACAACTTAATACAAGGAGCTCGCTCTTGCCGCCGCTTTGTAGAAGACCAGCGCCTAGGCAAAGAAGCCATTAACTGGCTTGTGGATTGTGCACGCGTAGCCCCTTGCGCACGTAATGCTCAAGTCCTTCGCTATGTAGCCATTGAAAGCAAAAAAAATTGCGATGCCCTATTTGTACACACACGCTGGGCCGGTATTTTAAAATGGGATGGCCCCATAGTTGGCGAACGCCCTTCAGCCTATATAGCCATTCTTTGCCCAAAAGGTTCTGGCAAGTTAGTGCACATGGACGTTGGTATAGCAGCACAAACTATGCAACTGGCTGCGCATACCAAGGGTTGGGGATGTTGCATGCATGCTTCATTTAGCCCCACAGAATGTGCAACTCTATTTAACATCCCAGAGGATATGGAAATTGGGCTCATACTTGGATTAGGCATTGCCAAAGAAAAACGTACACTTGCACCAATGCCAGACGATGGTGATTTCAAATATTGGCGTGATGATGCCCAGAC
>CAYJCI010000031.1:0-15478 GCA_964368595.1 uncultured Desulfovibrionaceae bacterium | reverse complement strand
GCACCTTTTTGTGGAATTTTGAATATATTTTCAGATTTTTTATTGTGCCGAGGAATAAAATTTTTTCCTGCGTAAGCGGCCTTAGGGCCGTGCGTATAAGGAAAAAATTCTATGACGAAGGCACAATGAAAAAGATAAATATTTTAAAATTACACAAAAGTTATGAAAAGACCACTAGGCCGCAAAAAATATACACTCAAAACACTCGCTTTCAACAGACTTACAACCAGCCATCAGCCCTATAACCCTCTATAGCTTCTTGTACTCCTTGCTCTAAGCTAACCTCAGGTGCAAAGCCAAGCTCCTCACAAATCCTCTTTCCTTCACACAGCCAACCATTCTCCCTAGCTTCTCTATATTTATCCATATTCCAAGAAGGAGGACGTAAACCCAAAGGCTTCATCAGCTGAGCCGCCATACTACTTACCCACGCACTAACAGCCATAATAGGTAAAGGAACACCAAAGCACTTAGCCTCACGCCCAAGCCCCTTAGCTATACCAAGCCCAATGCCTTGCATGCTGTGCTCAGCCCCATCATTACAATGGTAAATACCATGAGCTTTCTCCAACATAGCAAGTATTATAACCTTAGCCATATCCTTTGCATGAATGGCTGAAACAGGAAAATCACGTTTAAAACCTGGAGTTATCACAAGCCCTTTTTGAGCAGCCTTAAAGTAGGGCAAAAGCCCTTTGTCTTTTGAGCCATATATGATTGGAGGGCGCAATATAACTAGCTTTTCATTGCAATATTTATGTAAAGTTTGTTCAGACATATATTTTGACCAGCCATATGCCGAAACTGGCTTTGCAATATCTGTATCAAGCACCCCTGGCGTGATGGCGCAAGAGCCGCTGGCAGCAAGGGATGATACAAAAACTACTCTTTGAATATTTTTATGCTTGGCTATGCTTGAGCCCAAAGTTTCAGAGGCTAAGACGTTAGCTTGCAAATAATCTTGCCAATCAAGCCCAAAAAGTAAGGAGGCCATATGTATTACCATATCAGTATTTTCAAGGGCTACATCCAAACCACGTCCATTTTGTAAATCTGCTTCATAAATTTTTACTGAGCTTGGCAAGGCTGAACGATTAGATGAGCCACGCACCAAGCAAGCAAGCTCAGCCTTGCTTGCCAAAAGCGCTTGCAAAAGATGTTGCCCAACAAAGCCAGTGCCACCGGTAATAAGTATCTTTTTACCTTCAAGGTGATCTAGTTGCATAAGCCCTCAAGCTCCCGTCTGTAAATACGATATCTCTTGGTCAAAACTCCGCCAAAATCTTCAATTAAATCATTAATTGCCACATTGTCTTCCAGTGACCAAGATCCCTCAACTGTGCTCAAATGTGGATTACTCTTTATGGCTTCTAGCATAAAATCAAGCACTAACAAGGGCAAACCTGTGAGCTGATATTCCTCACGAATGCCAAATAATAACAAACGATAATGTGAACGTAATTCATTCCTCGTACACCAAAAATGCCAAGGCGTACTAAGCCCAAGCTTTCCATCAAGCCTCTTTAGAAGTGGATTCATGTCTGGCAAGGCCAACATGCCACCGGCTGGCTTATCTTTGTGGTAAAATAGTACAAAAAAATTAGGGTCTAATATACTTTTTAAAGCATGAACATGCTGCTTAGCCTCAGCTAAGGGCATGGGTGTAAAGCCCCAATTTTTTGCCCAAGCATCTTGATAAATATCAAGCATAGTGTGAATATCTTCGGTAAGAGTAGCTTTACTGGAGGTGCGGCGAGTAAATTCGTTACGCTCTTTAAGCACAGAAATTTGTTCAAGTATCCAAGGCGCTACATTGAGATTCTCCTTGCTAAAGTTGTATGCAAAGAGGTCTTGATCTTTTTGCATAAACCAACTTTCCAATAGGCGTGGATAATATGAATGATTCCAAGGCATCATAATGGTTGGAGCAAGCTCAAAACCATCTACCAACATACCGCACATGTAGTTGGTGGATGGGCTTAAAGGCCCGCGCATAAACTTAAGCCCTTGCTTTTTATGCCATGCAGCAACTGCGTTAAAAAGCCCATGTGCGGCTTCTTCATCATCAAAGCATTCAAAAAAACCCCATGCCCCGCATTGCTCCTTAGCATAAGAGTTATAATTATCATCAGACATTGCGCAAATCCGCCCAACGGCCTTGTCACCACGCAAAGCCAAAAAAAGCTGCCCTGTGGCATTTGCCCAATAGGGGTGAGTTTTAGGATTAAGCAAAGCTTTTTCCTCTTTCTCTAAAGCTGGAACCCACAAAGGAGCGTTGGCATAAACCTCTTTCGGTAAGGCCATAAAAGCATCCATATGGGCCTTGGTTCTAACCTCAACAATTTGCAAATCTGACATTTCTTTTCCTTTAAGATACTGGACTTACAAGCTTAGTACAAATACACCGGAATTTATTAAAATAGCAAATACGGCTAAGTTTCAGTGATGCATTTTTACAAAATACCCAACATAAAATAAACTAGCATACAATTTTTAACAATTACTCCTGAACTTTGCGCTCCCACCAAGAATCACCTGGTCCACCTTCGTACCACCAATAAGACGTAGGTGTTGCCATGGCAACACTTGCAAGCTCCTTTGCCTCATCAGTGCGTAGTCGTTTAAGAGCATTCTTTAGCCATTTATCAGCGAATTTATTGCCATTTTCACTTTCGCGTTTTAAATTAAACACAAGGTCTAATTGGTCAGCATCGTGGGCAACTAAGGATTCTTTACTTTCGCAAGCTTCCAAATCATCCCAAAAATTTAATATATCTTCTTGCAATCCAGTGCCTTGCGTAGCATGAGTTAAGGCTAAACGATCATTAGAGGTATTATAAATTTTATTTACATAGTTAAAATCACCAGTCCGCGCCTCAGCTAAATCATGAAAAATACACAAAAAAACAGTTCTCGCAATGTCAGCGCCACACAATTTTGCAAGTGCAAAACCAATGACTGCCACTCTATGCGAATGCTCTGCAACATTTTCATGTCCAGTGCCTAGAAATTGATAACCTGAGCGAGGAGTATGCCGTAACATTCCAACTTCATTTATAAAATCAACCAATCTCTCTAATTGGTTTCTACCTTGTGAATTGGCAAGCGGGTTGCACTTTTCAGTCATTAAACTCTCCATATTACGGCCTGTACTAAAATTTATCTGGAGTAGCCGTTGGTTTTAGTATCAACTTTTTTATTTTTTTTTGCAATATTATACTAGTTCAGCTAAAAATTATTTAAAATAAAACTTTTTTTATCGTAGCTGTAAATATTTGCTTGTATATACCAGACTCATAAATCATGTAATATTAACACCTTAAAATTTTGCTATTTTTACCATTTACACAAAAATAGTATTAATTACTCTTAGCGCTTGATATAAAAGATTAATTACTTGTTAAAACGCTTTGCATACAGTACAGTTTCATTGACAATCTTAAATTATAAAATTGTTTAAAATACTATCACAAAAATTGAAAACTTTTACTTGATAAAGCAGTCATTGTGATATAATCCTAACTTGCTAACGTAATTGTTTTTGGGAAAGAAGATATACTTATGTTTAAATTGCAATCATTGCAGCCATTTTTTGAAAGTGCATTATTACCATTGGCCGAGCGTATGGCTCACTGGCCAGCTCTGGTAGCTATACGTTCTGCATTTTTCATGGCTTTACCATTTATCTTCATGACGTCTCTCGCAGAGCTATATGTCAGCTTCCCCCTTGGTACTTATTCAACTGTAATGCTAGAATTACTTGGCGAAGATTGGCAAGACATTGCCATACCCTTTACCACAGCCACGCGCATGATTATTGCCCCCATGATGGCTTTTCTTGTGGGCTATCAATTAATACTCCAATACAATAGACGTCAATCCACCATTTTTGCCAGCACAACAATCATGGGACTTGTTTCTCTTGTGTCTTTTTATAATATGATGCCTGGCACTGCTTATGCAGATACAGAGCATTGGGTTGGTGTTGGTGGACTTTCTGTGGCAATTTTTACTGGCATTGCTGCGGCAAAAGTTTTTTGGGCCCTATTCTCCATTAGATTTTTACGTTTACATTGGCCTGGTGCATCATCTGGCCTTGGGGTAATACAAAGCTTCAACTCCTTTGTACCCGGCATACTGACCATCATGATATTTACCCTTATCAGCACTGCTTTTGAGAATTTTTTTGCTGAAGATTTATTTACTGCATTTAGCCATATGCTAACCCTGCCCTTACAGCACTTAACAACAGGGCTAGGGCACACATTATTCTTTATATTATCTTCACAATTTTTGTGGTTTATGGGCTTTCATGGTGGCTATATGCTGCGCGACATTGCCTCTGGCGTTTATGGCGCAGCCTCACTGGACAATTTAAATTCTTTGCTCATGCAAACTGATTTGCCTCACGTATTTACAAGCACATTTTTAAACACTTTTGTTTTTACAGGCGGGGCTGGTAGCATGGCCTTAATTGCGGCCTTGCTAGTTTTTGGTAAAACATCATCCAACAGAAAATTAGCCTTATTTTGCCTTATTCCTTGTATGTTTAATATGGATGAGCTCTTATTATTTGGCTTCCCTGTGGTGCTTAACCCTGTCATGTTTATTCCTTTCGTAATAACTCCTATTATATCGACCATGACAAGCTATATAGCTACATACCTTGACCTAATTCCAAGGATTGGCACTCTAGTAGAGTGGACAACCCCAGTATTTTTAAATGCATACATTGCTACAGACTCATTAAAAGCTGTATTTTTACAGCTGTTTAACATAACGCTTGGCATGTATATCTATGCACCATTTGTTTTGCTTGCCAATAAAATTAAACAAAACCAATTCCAAGCTATCTTTAACGAATTATTACAACGAGCCTTAACCACCAGCAGTACAACTCAAAACTTCTCCAACTATAACGATGACGTAGGCGCACTTGCAAGAAGCCTACTTGTTGAAATGGAAAAAGACTTAAATAAAGGCACAGGGTTTTTCTTAATGTTGCAGCCACAAGTTTGCGCCAAAACAAAGAAAGTCCTTAGTGTTGAGTCGCTTGTACGTTGGCACAATAAAAATTACGGTGAAATTCCAACCCCTATTGTTATCGCTTTGGCAGAAGATTCAGGCCTTATTAAAAAGCTAGGCCTTTGGATATTTGAAGAAGCTTGCCGCATTCGTAAACATTGGATGGACGTTGGACTTAAAGATACTGTAGTATCTGTTAACGTTTCTGGCTTGCAGTTGGATGATAATTTTACAGATGAAATCCTAAAAATGATGGATAGGCACGGCTTGCCAGTTGGGGCCATTGAAATTGAGGTGACTGAATCTCGCATGCTCACCACTGCCAAAGATGAAAGCAGAATCTTACTAAATTTACATACTTCTGGCTTCCCTCTAGCTATTGATGACTTCGGAATGGGGCATAGCTCGCTAAAATATTTGCGTCAATTCCCTGTATCTGTAGTAAAAATTGACGGCGCTATTATTAAAGATATTCTTACCAACCCCATTTGTGCTGATATTGTAAGCACAATTGTTAAGCTTTGCCGTGCTAGAAACATGCGCTCCATCGCCGAATTTGTTGAAACTGAAAAGCATGCAGAAGCACTAAATGCTCTTGGTTGCGACATTTTGCAAGGCTATTTATACAGCAAGCCACTCATGCCCGATGCATGTTTGCAATATATTCAAGAAATAAATAAAAAATTCCAAATTCGTAAAACCTCAAAAGCCGCTTAAACTATTAAAAACTATCTTCTTTCGCTTCAAACACCCTATCATCCTGCCCTTGGCAAAAATACTTTTAGCGTGTACAATGTGACGTTGTTGCGTGTAATAGCAACGAGCACATATTGTGCAATGCATTTGCAAATGAGGTATGTATGAGCAGATTACCCTGGCCCGAATATTTTATGCGTATTACCTATATGGTAGCTGAACGCAGCACTTGCTGTCGCCGTAAGGTTGGAGCCATTGCAGTTAAAGACAAGCGCATCCTTGCCACTGGTTATAATGGCGCTCCTGCTGGTGTTTCCCATTGCCTTGACCTTGGTTGCCTGCGTCAGCAAATGGGCATTCCTTCAGGTCAACGGCATGAAATATGCCGTGGCCTACATGCCGAGCAAAATGTTATTATTCAAGCAGCTTTGCATGGAATACACCTTGGCGGAGCAGAGCTTTACTGCACCACATTCCCTTGCGTGCAATGTAGTAAGATGCTTATAAATTGTGGAATTGCTCATATTCATTATGTTGAATTTTACCCTGATGATTTAGCCATCAAAATGCTCAGTGAAGCAAACATTGCTTTAACACAACTACCTCACCCTGATGGAGATCAAATTTCATGAATATAGATTATGCATCTCATATGCGTTATGCCGCAAAAATTGCAGAAGCAGGGCGCTATTTTGTCTACCCTAACCCTACTGTTGGCGCAGTTTTAATTAAAGATAACTGCGTAGTAGCTGAGGGTTGGCATATGGAATATGGCGGCCCACATGCAGAGATAGTCTGTCTTGAAAATGCAGCAAAAAATAATATCGATGTTGAAAATTGCACCCTAATTGTTACGCTTGAGCCTTGCCATCATCAAGGCAAAACACCTCCTTGCACAGAAGCAATTGTAAAAGCAGGTATTAAGCATGTTGTTATTGGCACTAGAGATCCAAATCCCGTTGCCAAGGGTGGGGTTGAGTTTTTACAAAGCCAAGGCATTAAAGTAACTCTTGGTGTTGAGGAAGTGCTTTGCCGTGACCTTATTGCAGATTTCCTTGTTCATCAAGCTGGCTTATTACCATATGTTATGCTCAAAATGGCAAGCACCATTGATGGGCGCATAGCCACGCGCACCGGTCATTCACAATGGATAAGCTGTGAGCAATCACGCTTAAAAATACAAAAATTACGCGCAAACCTTGCACGCTGTGGTGGTGTTGTTATTATTGGTGGTGGCACTTTTAGGGAGGATAATCCTCGCTTAACTGTGCATGACGCAACCCAAGATAGTCCACAGCCTTTGGCATGTGTAGTGACATCACGCTTACCAGAAGCCCACCTTGATAACTACCTTTTGCAAAATAGAGCTGAACAAACAATTTTCTTCACATCGCCAGCCGGCGCTGCCTCACCTAAGGCTAAAGCTCTTGAAAAATTGGGGGCTCGTGTTTGGTCAGAAAACCCTGACTCTCCAACACAAACCTTACCCTCATTAAGGGCTTTATTGCTTCGTCTTAAGGCTGAGCTTAATTGCCCTTATGCTCTTTGTGAAGGTGGCGGCAAGCTAGCTCTTAGTTTTTTAGAGCAAGGTTTAATTAACGAATTTCATTTACATATTGCCCCTACGGTATTAGGGGACAATGAGGCCTATCCTATTTTTGATGGCAGAAGCCCACTACAAATGAGCGAAGCCATTGATTTGCGTATCACCGATTACAACATGTGTTGTGACGATATGCATATTACCCTGAGGCCTAAATAATGTTTACAGGCATCATTAACGGTCAAGGGCACATAATTTCAGTACAAAAAAGTGGGCAAGAAACCCGCTTTTCTATTGAGGCCCAATTCACCTTGAGTAATATTGAAATTGGTGAATCCATAGCAGTTAATGGAGTTTGCTTAACTGTAGAAACTGGTGACAATAATATCTTTAGTGCCTATGCATCTGCTGAAACCATGAAGCACACCAACCTTGGTGCATTAAGTCATGGTAGCGTTGTAAACCTTGAGCGCGCTTTAGCCCTTGGGCAACGTTTTGGTGGGCATATAGTTAGCGGTCATGTGGACGGGCTGGCTAAGGTTGTAAGCATTGAAGAAGTTGGACAATCACGCCGCATACGTTTGGCTTTTGACCAAAAGCATGCGGCTGAAGTTATTGCTAAAGGTTCTGTAACCTTAGATGGAATTAGCCTCACCATAAATACTTGTGGGCCAGATTTCTTAGAGGTTAACGTCATCCCAGAAACATGGGGCACAACAACCGTTAAACATTGGCAAAGCGGTTGTTTTGTCAATTTAGAAACAGATATTATAGGAAAGTATGTGCGACATATGCTTTTGCCTTGGCAAAATGAGCAAAGCCAAAGCAATGTTACATTAAAATTACTTGAAGAAAATGGCTTTATTTAGCCGATAATAAAGGAAGATTTCATGCCACTTTGCACAACACAAGAAGCTATTGAGGACATTCGCCAAGGAAAAATGATTATCCTTGTGGATGATGAAGACCGCGAGAATGAAGGCGATTTAACCATTGCCGCTGAACATGTTACACCAGAAATCATTAACTTTATGGCAAAATACGGCCGTGGGTTAATTTGCTTGCCGCTAAGTGCTGAACGTTGCGACAGTCTGGGCCTAGACTTAATGACCCAGCGCAATGGCTCAAAATTCGGTACCAATTTTACCGTATCCATTGAGGCACGTCATGGTGTAACTACTGGTATTTCTGCTAAAGATAGAGCCACAACAATCCTTGCCGCTGTTGCTGATGATGTGCGTCAAGAAGATATTGTCACACCTGGGCATATCTTCCCATTACGCGCAAGGCCTGGTGGCGTTTTGGTGCGAGCTGGCCAAACTGAAGGTAGTGTTGACCTTGCGCGCCTTGCAGGTTGCAAAGACGCCGCTGTTATTTGCGAAATTATGAATGATGATGGTGAGATGGCTCGTATGCCAGATCTAGAAATTTTTGCAGCTGAACATGGCTTAAAAATCGCTTCTGTTAAGGATTTAATCCGCTACCGTATGCAAAGAGGGCAAGTATCAGTACAAAGAGTTGCTGAAGCTCATCTACCTACCATGTTTGGTGATTTTCAAGTTATCGCCTATGAAAATGCCATGGATAATGGCACACATATAGCCCTTGTAAAGGGTGAGTTTTCAGACCAACAAGATGTATTGGTAAGAGTGCATAGTGAATGCCTAACTGGCGATGCACTAGGCTCTTTACGTTGCGATTGCCGTGGGCAATTGGGCGCGGCACTACGCCAAATTGAAAAAGAAGGCTGCGGCGTTTTGCTTTATATGCGTCAAGAAGGGCGAGGCATTGGACTTGCCAATAAAATCAAAGCCTACGCCTTGCAAGATCAGGGTTATGACACGGTGGAAGCCAATGAAAAATTGGGCTTTGCACCAGATTTACGTGACTATGGCACTGGCGCACAAATACTTGTTGACCTTGGCATACGTAAAATGCGCATGCTTACCAATAATCCAAAGAAAATTATTGGTCTAGAAGGCTATGGCATTGAAATTGTTGAGCGAGTCTCCATTGAAGTAGAAGCTTGCCCAGACAATAAAAACTACTTAGCCACAAAAAAAGATAAAATGGGACATTTGTTCTCAAAAATAAATTGCCGTTAATAAAGGGGGATTATATGACAAATCTACGTACTATCGAAGGCATTCTTGATGCCAAGGGTTTGAAATTTACTATTATTGCCACACGCTTTAATGATTTTATTGTTGATCGACTAGTTGGTGGAGCGGTTGATTATTTGGTGCGTCACGGTTGTGCAGAAAGTGACATTACCGTTGTGCGCATTCCTGGTGCATTTGAGATGCCAGTTGTATGCAAAAAAATTGCAGCTAAGAAAGATGTAGACGGCATTATTGCCCTTGGCGCTGTAATACGTGGTGCAACTCCACACTTTGACTTTGTGGCTGCAGAAGCTACTAAAGGCCTTGCTCATGTTTCACTTGATTTTGACCTACCTATTGGCTTTGGCCTTTTGACCACAGATAATTTAGAGCAAGCCATAGAGCGTGCTGGTTCAAAGGCTGGCAATAAAGGTGTTGAAGCTGCTGCTGCAGTGCTTGAAACTGTGCAAGTATTAAAGCAACTTTAGTTAATTTTTATCAACTAACATTGTTGTTAAGTCAAAGCTTTATACTATAAATATTCATATTAAAGGTATATTTTGAAACAAAATACACAAAAGAAAAACAGCCGTCGTAACGAACGTAGCCTTGCATTTCAGGTGCTTTACGCCATCTCATTTTCAGAAGTGAAAAATATGGATGATGTTCGGCGTGCTTTTTGTCAATCTCCAGACAATATTAAAGAACAAGGCGAGAATGACTCAAAAGACTTAGCCCAAGACCATGCCCATGGCTTTGCTTGGGATCTTGTGTCTGGAGTATGGGCCAATAGCAAAGATTTAGACGAAGTAATTGTTAAATTTTCGCATAATTGGCGTGTGGATCGCATGGGCCGCATTGAGCTTACCGTTTTACGCATTGGCCTATTTGAGATGCTCTACCGTACTGACATTCCGACCAAGGTTGCCATTAATGAAGCGCTTGAGCTTTCAAGACAATTTGGCGAGCAAAGTGCCCGCTCTTTTGTAAATGGCATTTTAGATGCAGCAGCAAAAGCCTTTGAAAGTGGCAACTTACAAGCAAAAGCATAGTTAAAGGATTATTTTAATGGCTCAAGAAAGATATACCCCAGGCAATATTGAAGAAAAGTGGCAAGAGTTTTGGAGTAAAAACCAAACCTTTGTCTGCGATCATAAAAGCTCCAAGCCAAAATACTATGTGCTTGAAATGTTACCCTATCCCTCTGGTAACATTCATATGGGGCATGTGCGTAACTACTCCATTGGTGATGTATTGGCGCGCTTTCGCCGCATGCAAGGATTTAATGTATTGCACCCAATGGGTTGGGATGCCTTAGGCCTTCCAGCAGAAAATGCAGCAATCAAAAACAATACTCACCCAGCCGCATGGACATTTTCAAATATTGATAATATGCGCACTCAATTGAAACGCCTTGGTTATTCATATGATTGGAACCGAGAAATTGCCACATGTGTGCCCGAATATTACCGCTGGGAGCAATTATTCTTTTTGAAAATGCTTGAAAAGGATTTGATTTATCGCAAAAAAGCCCCGCAAAATTGGTGCCCATCTTGCCATACAGTGCTTGCCAATGAGCAAGTTATCGAAGGCCTTTGCTGGCGCTGTGACACTGCTGTGGAGCAAAAAGATTTAACTCAATGGTTTGTACGCATTACAGCCTATGCAGAAGAGCTATTAGCAGACCTTGAAAGCCTGCAAAATGGCTGGCCTGAACGTGTTATTGCCATGCAGCAAAATTGGATTGGTAAATCAAATGGTGCTGACATTGCCTTCCCCCTTGAAAATCCATCAGCAGATGTTGATAAAATACACGTGTTTACCACAAGGCCAGATACTGTCTTTGGTGTAACATTTATGACACTTGCTCCTGAGCACCCCATGGTTGAGCATTTAATCAGCAACAGCCCCAAAGAAGCCGAGGTTAGAGCATTTATTGAGCGTATTCGCAATATGGATCGCATTGACCGTCAGTCAGAAACCTTGGAGAAAGAAGGTATTGCCACTGGTGCTTATTGCCTTCACCCATTCACTGGCAAAAAAATTCCAATCTGGCTTGGTAATTTTGTTTTAGCTGATTATGGCACTGGTGCTGTTATGGGTGTTCCAGCTCATGACCAACGCGATTTTGAATTTTCTAAAAAATACGATTTGCCATTACAGCCTGTAATTCAACCTGAAAATGCAGAGCCACTAGACGCAAACACCATGCAAGAAGCTTGGACAGGTGCTGGCACCATGTTTAACTCCGCTCATTTTGATAATTTGCAAAATGAGGAAGGCAAAGTTGCCGTAGCTAAAGAATTAGAAAGCAAAAATCTTGGCACATTCACCGTGCAATACCGCCTTAGAGATTGGAATATTTCACGCCAACGCTATTGGGGCTCGCCCATTCCAATTGTTTATTGCGATACTTGCGGCGTAGTTCCAGAGCGTGAAGAAAACTTGCCAATAGTTTTACCGCTTGATGTGAAAACTCAACAAGATGGTCGTTCGCCACTACCTGATGCAGCATCATTTTATGAGTGCACTTGCCCTAAATGCAATAAGCCTGCTCGCCGTGAAACAGACACCATGGATACATTTGTTGAATCATCATGGTATTTTTCGCGCTATGCTGACGCACGCAACACAGATACGCCATTTGATAAAGATATCATTAAATACTGGATGCCGGTTGACCAATACATTGGCGGTGTTGAGCATGCGATTTTACACTTATTATATTCTCGCTTCTTCACCAAAGCCCTGCGTGATCTAGGTTTTTATCCAGCTGACTTGGATGAACCTTTCACCAATTTGCTAACCCAAGGCATGGTCTTAATGGGTGGAGCAAAAATGTCAAAATCCAAGGGCAATGTGGTTGACCCAAGCATCATGATTGACAAGTTCGGTGCTGATACTGTGCGCCTTTTCTGCCTATTTGCTGCACCGCCAGAAAGAGATTTTGACTGGTCAGAAACTGGTATTGAGGGTGCTTCACGTTTTCTAAACCGTGTGTGGAGGCTCTTCTTTGAAGAAAGCGCTTATTTAATGCCCATGATGTCTTGTTCTTCCACAGCTGAAGATGCCACAGATGACATTGCTCGTGAGCTACGTCGTAAAGAGCATTTAACAGTAAAAAAAGTGCATGAAGACATTGCAAAATACCAATTAAATACAGCAATTGCCGCCATTATGGAATTGGTTAATGCCATGTATCTTGCGCGTGAGCACTTACACAAGGATAAAGTGGGCAACAAAGTATTTTCCTCTGCAATGGGAACAGTCTTAACCTTGCTTTGTCCATTTACTCCACATATTTGTGAAGAAATTTGGCAAGACTTAGGCCATGAAAGCCAGGTAACTGACGCTCCTTGTGCTCAGTGGCAAAGTGAAGCCATTGCTCAAGATGTGGTCACCGTGGTTATTCAAATCAATGGCAAGTTGCGTAGCAAGATTGACATTGCCGTAGATAGCCCTAAGGAAGACGTTGAAAAACAAGCCCTTGCTGATGAAAGCGTGCAAAAACACTTGGATGGTAAAACAGTACGTAAAGTAATTGTTGTGCCAAATAAGCTTGTTAATATTGTAGCAGGCTAAGTTAATTATTACTTGTGTGGGGAGTAAGGCCAAAAGCTCCCCACACAATCTCCAATTTTCTTAACTTTTATCAAGAAAAATTATGTCAAAGCCAGCCTTTACATTTTGTGTTTGCCCAGATGCTGGGCTTACTAAAGCACATATTGAAAGCCTCATAGCTAAATATCCAGCTAATGGGGGCAACTGGGAGCGGCATATTTATTGGGGTGATGATGGACTTGCCCAAAATTTTTGGAACAATTTAACCTTGCAAGGCTTGTTTAATACTCCAAAATTATTAATTATTCGCAATGCACAAAATTTACCAGCTGCCATTTGGAAAAATTTATCCACAGCCCTAGCTTCATCAAATAGTAGCATTTGGCCCATTTTCTGCCTTGAAGTTGCCTTTGAAAAAAAACAAGCCAAAATCCCTGCTCACATTACAAAATTAAAATGCTTTGCCATTGGGGACCAAAATGGCTGGGTTTGGCGTAATGCTGGACTTGATGCACAAGGTGTTAAGCGCCATATTACAGAACGAGCCAAACAATGCGGCTTACAATTTGAGCCGCATGTGCTTGACGCACTTAGCGCATCCACTCCACCAGATGCCACGGCAATTGAAAACGAAATACAGAAATTGAGGCTAGCATCACAAGGAAAGCCCATTAATATGGGCATGATAAATGTGGATGCATATTTACCAGAGTCTAATATATTTGCTTTTATATCCTGCATACAAGCTGGCAACATTGCTGCAGCTTGGCGTGAAATATATCGTGGTCAAAAAGACGTTGCTGCCCTTTTTTTCCCTTTTTTGGCCCTACTTGCAAGAGAGGCCAAAACCCTGTGGCAAATACTATCTAAAGAGCCTGTTTATTTGCATCATTCCGTTGCACAGAGCAAAGAACAATGCGCAAAAAAATTAGGCTTTTCCGGAATTGCTCAAATTTTTTCATTTATTGTACAGGCCGAACAGCAAGTCAAAAGTGGGCAATGCGATGCAGAACAAGCCCTTGAGAGCATGGTTGTTGACCTTGTACAGCTTTTCAAAAAAGGTTATTAAGTATTATTGTTATTAAGTGGCAATAAATTTTACCTTGACCCCTTGCCTAATACGTAGGACTGCTTACATATGTCATCTAGTAAAAAAAATATTTCTCCACATAGTGGACACAGGCAACGTTTAAAAAAACGCTTCCTACACGACCCGCAGCACATGGAAGATTATGAAGTATTAGAGATTTTACTAGGATATGGCATCACCCGCAAGGATACTAAGCCACTTTCTAAAGCCTTACTTGCTCGTTTTGGCACCTTGCGTAATGTACTAGATGCAAGAAAAGAAGAGCTTGAAGATGTGCAAGGTTTTGGTGAAGGCCTTTGGACTTTATGGCAAGTTTTACGCGAATGTATGGCAAGGCATGCTATTGCACCGCTACTAGAAAAGGAAACCCTAACAACTCCACAATTGGTAGCTGCTGCTGCCAGAAAGCGTTTGGTTGGTTGCACTAACGAAGAGTGTTGGGTTGCCTTTGTTGATTCAGGAATGCGTTGCATGGGTTGGGAGCGTCTGCAAGTTGGTGGCGTTGACAATGTACCCATAACACCGAAGGATGTCATAGCAAAAGTTCTTACGCGCAAGGCAAAAGGGTTTATATTGGTACATAATCACCCTGGCGGTAGCACTAAGCCTTCACGCGGTGATATGATGATTACAGAACAACTACGTAACATTGCTGCAAGCATGGATTTACGTTTTATTGAACATATTATTATAACTGAGAAAGAGTGTTACAGCATTATATTAAACCAGTATTTTTAATTTTTTTTACTGCTGTATAATGAGGAGTATTATATGTCCGAACAAGAACAAAATACTATAAATATTGACGTTGAACCGCAAGCAACTACACCACTTGAAGTAGCTGACACCACAAACAATATAGAAGATGATAATATAAATGCAGAGGTTGAAGAACCAATACTTCCTAATGTTTTCCCAGTTCTTGCTGTACGGGATGTAGTTGTATTTAACTACATGATTTTACCTCTCTTTATTGGTAGGGATAAATCCGTCAAAGCGGTTGAGGCTGCCTTAGAAAGAGATAAGCACCTCTTTGTCTGCACTCAAAAAGAAGAAGAAAACGAAGATCCAAACCCAGATGATTTGTATACCTTTGGCTCTGTGGTCAATGTTATGCGCATGCTCAAAATGCCTGATGGGCGTATTAAGGTACTTGTGCAGGGCATTAACCGCGCAAGTGTTAAAAATTACACCAATACCGAACCATTTTTTGAGGCTGAAGTTGAAGTGCATGAAGAGGAGCCATTTACACTAACACCAGAGAGCGAGGCCCTCTTGCGTTCTGCCCGTGAACAAAGTGAAAAAATACTTGAACTACGAGGCATTACAAATACTGACATTGTTGGCGTTTTGCAAAGCGTGGATGAACCAGGTCGCTTGGCTGATCTAATCGCCGCAAACTTACGCATGAAAATTGAAGATGCCCAAAAAATTCTTGAAACCACTGACCCACTGCAACGC
>CAYJCI010000030.1:4270-15629 GCA_964368595.1 uncultured Desulfovibrionaceae bacterium | reverse complement strand
CTCAAATTTTGTTAGCCGCCGCTTGAAAAACCATTTTTTTGCGTCATAAAATCGCCAAAAAAGTATGCTCCACATCTTTTTTTCTGGCAATTTTATTAGAATATTTTGATTAAAATATTATTATTTTAGTAGTTTTAACTGTTTTTCAGCGTCGACTAATTTAATTGCAAATTTATACTGAACCTAGGAAAATTTATGGCTGAATATTTTTCACCTGCCGCTCCCAAGAGCCACAAAACTCCATGTATTTCTTTAATAGGCATGCCAGGCGTTGGCAAATCTACCGTAGGCCTTGCTTTGGCAAAGCACCTTCAATGGTCCTTTGTGGATTCCGATTATGTGATTGAATCACTCTACGGTGTTCCATTACAAGGTGTAACCGATGCCATGAGCAAGGAAGAATTCTTGGATGTGGAGAAGGATGTTGTGGCCTCGCTTAGGCTCTTTCGTACAGTGATTGCCACAGGTGGAAGTGTTATTTATAGAGAAAAGGCCATGCAAAATTTGCAATGCCTTGGCCCAATAGTTTATTTATCTGCAGGGCTACCATTGGTTTTAGAACGCATTTCCAGAAATCCAGACCGAGGCATAGCCATAGCCCCAGGCCAAACCATTGAAGATCTGTTTGAAGAGCGCCAAGCCCTTTATCAAAAATATTCTAATTGCACGCTTGATGCTGAACTATTGGAACCAGACGAATGCGCCATGGCTATTATGCACATGTTAAGGGTTAATAATTTATTTTAAGATTTATTGGGCTCATTTATATATTTAAGCCATGCCCTGCTGTACTGCAGGGCATTTTTTTATGAATTAGCATTTTAGATTTATGCACTTTGAATTGTGCCACCTTCCACAGTAAACAGCTTACTTTCTGGATTAATGTTTTGAAGCATGTCCGCAATATGTGGATGACAAGTGAAGAATAATATTTGGTGACTTTTATTTCCACTAGCGCTTGCCTTATTAAGGCTTAGCAAGGCTTTGGCTGTATGCTTTGCGCGCTCTGCATCAAAGTTAACTAATATATCATCCATAATAATAGGTAATGCTGTGGCATGCTCTGCATGGTTGCGTATATAGGCCAAACGCAAGGATAAATATAATTGCTCTTGCGTTCCTCGGCTAAGGTTTAGCGGTGAAGTTGGTGCGCCATGTGGTGGGAAAACTTGTAATGAATTTTCTTCCAATTGTGCACTAATGCCCTGCCAGCGCCCACCTGTAATATTAGAAAATATTTCTGAGGCCATGCGAATAACTTGCGGTTGGCGCTCATTTTCAAAGTTTTGCTTTGCTTGCAAAATTAATTGGCGAGCAAGGGCAAAGCTTGCCCAAGTGTGGCTAGTGCTTTTAATGCTTTCTTGTAAATCTGACTCTTGCTGACGCAAGCGTGCAAGCTCATCAGTAGCAGTGAGTGACTTTAGCTCAGCGCTGATGGCAGCAAGGGCCGTTGTCTTTTCTTGCTCATCTGCATTGAAATTTTCAATATTAAGCTGCATGGAGTTAATAAAAACTTCACGCTCATGCTGATCTGTCTTGGTAAATGATTGTAGAAAATCTTCAAAATTACTATCACCAGCGGCAAGGCGCAAAGCATCTTCAAGGTCGGCTTTGCGTTGTAATAATTCATGCTTTTGAGCACGCACTGCAGCAAGGCGTAGAAAATCTTCAACATTATCAGTTGTGGCAAGATGCAGTAAGTTTTGCTCAGAGGCCTTAGCGTCATTTAAGGCTGTGCTTGCTTCGTGTAGTTCTTCTTCTTGAGCTTCAAGTTGTTGTTTATATTGTTCTTTTAATTTTTCATTGTCATGGCTTGTTTGGGCTTCAAAAAGTAAATTGTCAAGCGTACCAAGCCAATCTTCCTGATAAGGAATATCGTAAGAGCCGCCCAGCGGTAGCTCCTTGGATAATGTAGCCAATATGGAAGTTAGAGGGTTAATAAGGGCTTCGCATTCATTCTCTAAGCGAGTTTTTTCTTCATTAATTGAGGTGATTTCAAGCTCCACAGTGAGGCAACGCTCCATACTGTCTAAGGCAGTACGCAACATGGCAGGCGAAACTTGCACATCCATATTTAGCTCTTGTAAACGTGCAACCCAAGCCGCGCGCATGGCCTCAAGGTTAGTTTCAGCATTATTCAATGCTTCAACTGCTTCAGCCTGTGCTTTAAGAGCAAGTTCATAATTATAAGCCGCATTGTGTACCAAGGCTTCAGCCTTTAGACGTTCGGCTTGCGTTTCATCAGCTTCACGACAATTTTCAAGCACTCGTTTTGAGGCTTGCAAAATATCTTGTAAAGTTGGTTCGGTATTGCTTGGTGTTGTGTATTCAAGATTTTCTGTTGAATCGTCGCTTTCTTCTGCTGTGGTTAGTTGAGTAAATAATGTATTAATGGCAGATATTTGTGATAATTTTTGTGCATGTTCTTGCACTTGCACTTCGAGCTGTTCAATTTCTTTTTGTAGAGCTTGCAAATTATTATAGGCAAGAATGGCTGCCTCTACTCTTGCAAAGAAAGTTGTGGCGGCATCTGGAGCTGGAATGGCTTCCACGTGATGGGCGCGTAAATGATCATGCCATTTTAGCCTTGTTTGTTGCTCCTCCTGTTGAGCTTTGTGCAGTAACTCTCTTTTTTGCTTTGATTTTTCATAAATAGTATTAAACTCTGCATCAAGGCCTTGTATTTCAATATCAAGTCTTTCATTAGCGGCGCATTGTTCACGCTCACGCTCAATTAAAAGTTCCACTGCGTCAAGGGTGACGTTATCAGCACTTTGTACTTGAGCAACCATGCATTGCTCTTGTATATTTCCTTCCATTTCCATTAAGCGTAAATTCATGGATGAGGCACGAGCTTCAAGCTCTTTTTGTTCAAGGGCAAAGCGCTTACTTTCTGGCCCTGAACGTGGCATACCACCAGCAAGGAAAGCCGCACCAGTCAGCACCACAAAATATGATGACCATTGGCTTAGTGGAATAATTAGGCGTGGTGTTAATTGTATTTCAGTAATATCAAGCTGCATGGGTATAATAATGCCAGCAAGGCCTAATGCCAATATTACAAAGCCAAAAAGCATTAAGGGAATGCTCTTTACTGGGGCAGGGGCAATGCTTGTATTGATACGTTCTGTAAGCTCTGCAAGGCGCTCTTTTTCTGCACAAAAATTATTATAAAGAGTGCGCAAACCTCTAATGGCAGAGGCTCGAACATCAAGAGCGCTTTTGGGGCTTGTGGAATTATCTTGGCTATATTTGCGTGCACGTTCAAGGCGTGCTCTGGCCATTTCTTCATTTTCTTGTGCTTGAGCGGCGTTTTGCTCTGCGTCACGGGTGTTTTGTTGAGATTTGTGGCAATCATCTGCCAATTTTAAAGCATGATCTTGATTTTCAAGTAGATTTTCAAGTTTTTGTATGGCCTCGCTATTGTCCTCATGCAGGGGCAGGCGTATTTGCAAGGGGCTTAAGGCACGGTGCAGGGTATTGGTAGCAGTTTGTAATGCGCTTTGTTTTTCTGTTAAAATACCTTGAGTGCTTTCTATAATTGTAATGCTATTTCTAACGCTTGCACGAGCAGAGTCATCAAGCTCAAAATTGGCATTTGGTAGATGCTGTAAAGATTTTTTGGCAAGAGCATGTTCGTGATCGGCATGCTCCACCGCATTGTTTGTTTTTTCAAGGGCATGGGTTGCGGCGAGGTGATGTTGCTCTGCCGCTTGCATGTCTGTGGCTTGTTGCTCCATTTCCCCACGGGCAAAGAGCGAGCGATCAGTTTTTCGTATACGTTCACAAGTCCAGTCTGGCCCAAGGTCAGCCAGATATTGCTCAAGTGCGGCTTGGCTGCGCTGTAAAGTTGCATTTTGTGGGGCCAAAGCACTTTGAGCTTGGCGGAAAGAAGTCTTGCGCTCGCTTAAACTTTGTAAAAGTGTATATTGCTGTAAAAGTTGAGAATTAATTTCAAGTTTATTTATGGAATCATTAAGCTTCTGGCAGCGTTCTTGTTGAGTGTTTAAACGTCTTGCTGCATGCTCTCGTAATTCTTTAGCACGCTCAAGGCGGGCAGGGCCTTCTTCTGGGAAGGTGGCAGGCACATCTTCAAGGCGACTTAGGCGGCCTTCAATTGTTTTCCATTCATCCCATTGGCGCCAAACGCCCAATTGTCTTTCTGCATTTCGGCGTAGATTTTCAGTAGTGCTTTTCTGGGCTCTTATGTCTTGTATAATTATTTCAAGGTTGTTTTTTTCAAGGGTTAATGTGTCAAAGCGAGCGCATGTGGCGTTTGCTTTATGAATTTCTTTTTGTATGGCATCAAGCTTAGTTAGAGCAATATTTAAAGTGGGGTTTGAACCTCCACTCTTAAATTGCTTGCCCATATAATCATTAAGCTTTTTTAGTGCCATGGCAGGAGGTACTAAGCCCATACCAAAGCTTGCACCATAGAGTGCATCCCGAATACCATCGGAATCAAGAGATGAAAATGTCTGCAACTCGTTAAGGCTAAAACCAAAGACAGTGCGATAAACTTCACGCGTAATGCCAGATAAAATACCATCAAGCAAAGTTGCATCAAGAATTTTTCCGTTAGCATCGGTGAGGACTATGTCATCCTTACCCTTTTGTGGCCTACGAGTAAGGCGAATTATGCCATGTTCGGAGCTTTGTAAGGCCAAAAAACCACCAGCTTGGCCAGCATGGCTTAGTGGGGTGTAATCGCGTTCATCAGATTTTTTACTGCGCCCTTGGGGATAGCCCGTTAGCATTGTACGGAAAAAGTCCAAACAGGTGGATTTACCTGCTTCGTTTTTACCAAGAAAAACGGATAAACCTTGGGGTAAATCTTCCACGCTAACTTGTGAAAGCATTCCAAACCCATCAATATGAAAGGATTTTATATGCATTAGCGGCTCTCCATCATATCAACGCATAAACGCTGTGCTTCTTCCAAAAGATTTTTGGCATCTTGGCCTTCAGGAATTTCTAAAATATGTTTGGCTTTATTATGTGTGTATAATTGGGCCAAGCTTGTTTGCATAAATGTTTGTAACGATTCGTCATTACTGCCTATGGTGTGCGCAAGGCGCAAAGTTTCACCAAGTAAGTCATCACGCGAACTTAGAGCCTCTAGGGATTGCAAGGTAGTTGTGGCAAGTACTATGTCTTTTATCCAAACAAAGGGGCTGTTAGGTGTATTGCTGCGAATTTGCTCTAAAATTTCATCTAAAGTTTCTGGTTTGCGTAGCTCACGGTCAAGCTCAAGGCGCCCAGTTAAGCGAATTCGCAAAATAAGAGCCGTGCACTCTGGGTCTGCATCGGCTGTTGCATTCTCAATGCCTTGGTTTATTCGCTGTAAAATTTGGTCCACGCTTTCAGCATCATTTAAGTCTACATGAACATTTTCCCAAATAATAGGGGATAGGGTATGGAATTTGCTTTCAATTTCAAATTTATTTTGAGTTGTGGGTGTCACATTAACCACAAAGCACCCCTTGGGCCCGCATTCATTAATATGCAAGCCTTGTGTGTTTCCAGGGTAAGCCACAAAGGGCTCTTGGCTAACAACTCGCCTTTCATGAACATGGCCCAGTGCCCAAGCGTCTAAGTTAGTGGTCTTTAAATCTTCCAGCGTGCAAGGCGCATAACGATCTGCATGAGATTCACTTTCCAAGGTACAGTGCAAAACCCCTAGTTGAAAAACTTGCTCTGAGCCTTTCTCCTCCACGCGGCTAAAGGCCTTGGCAAGGTTTCTTGCTTCACGTGCACTTGCATGGCTGATTCCATGCACAATGGCTACCTCTTGCAACTTTCCGTCACTACTTCGTTTTACCTTGTGGCTTTTGACTGTATCGTCAAAGATAATTGTGTTTTCAGGCCATTCAAGCATTTGTAATCTTGAAGAAAGTGGGTCATGGTTACCATGAGCAATAAAAACTTTTATGCCTAGGGCTGAAAGTTTTTTGCACATATCTTGTACATGTAGCTGCGCTTTGAGGCTTTGATCTTCAGCATTATAAATATCGCCAGCTAGAACCAAAAAATCTGGTTTTTCTTTTTCACAAAGCGTAACCAAGCGGTCTACAGCCGTAAAAGTGGCTGTGTGTAATTGTTCAGCAAGGGCCTGAGTTTCTGTGGCACGACCAAGGCCTTTGAAGGCTGCATCAAGGTGCAAATCTGCCGCGTGGATATATCGAACAGAAGTCATATTACTTCCCCGTAATATTTTTTGCTCTGCAATGTCTTTGTATCTGTTGGAAAATAATTAACTAAAAAGTAATGCGGAGCTTTTTCCCCAAGTCTAGATTTTTTACAGAAAAAATCAAGTCTTTTGCATGGAAAAATCTAATTTTTATAACTATAGAATGTGTTTAAAAAAATAGATGCATAGAATTTTGTATTTTCTATGCATCTAAGGCGTTGATTTATTTAAAAATATTTATAAATAAATGTTTTGTTTATAGTTTTGCACGCAGCTCCATGCATTTGTCAAAAAGCTCTTTCATTTTTTGATTGTTGGGGTCAACATCAGTACCGCGTTTTAAATAAGGTAATGCGCGGCGTACTTGTTCTGCCTCCATGAGGGCTTTGCCAATAATTGAAAAAACGCTATGTTCATCTTTGTAGTGAGTGATGGCCTCGCTAAAGCATTCATCCGCCTCGGAAACTTTTTTCTGCTCAAGGAGTTTCATTCCCTGATTAAGGTTGCGATCCATTGCAACCTTTCTAGCAATGGCTTGCTCGTGGCTTTCTGCCTCACCAAGGCCGCGAATGGCTTTGTAAACTTTCGCTAAGGATAATAAAATTGCCTGCTCTTGTCCTGGCTGGTAGGCTAAGGGTTTGCCTAGATGCTCCGTAATGACAGCATCGCGCCCAACTAATTGCAAAGCCTCGCGCAAAAGTGAACGAATTTCCGATGGAAAGGGCTTGTTGCCCATACCCTTTATAGCCATAATAATACAAGCAATGGCATGCACCATGTCATTGCGTTGATAGTAAGATTTTACACGGCCAAGGTGCACGCGAATGTCTTTAATATCCATGAGTTACCTGTTGAACTTAGTTTGAAATTATTTAATGCTTAAACCTTTTTGCTCATTAATAGTAAGCTTTTTACCATAAAAATGCAAGATTGAGCTAGGAAATGTCTTTATCAAGGGCAATATTCTGTTTTATTTTTATTTTTAGTGCAAAACTATAAGCAGTTTGAAATGGTTCATTCGTGAAAAAAGGAAAATGCAAAAATTAGCGAATTTGTGAAATAAGATTTAAACAATAAAATTTTTTTAGTACAAGCAGTTAGTTATTGTTATATATGAATTTACTAAGAATACTCAACGTTGACCTTAAACTTGGCCTTTGTTAAGGTGATTTTTCTTCAATAAAAATTACAATAAATTAGCTTTAAGGAAATTTATGGCTCGTATTCTATATGGTATTCACGGCACCGGACATGGCCATGCCATGCGCGGTTTAACCATAGCTCGCAAATTGCAAGAGCATGAATTCCTCTTTGTTGCCAATGACGATGCATTGCGGATTTTTGGGCAAGAATTTCCTGTGGAGCGTATTCCTAACTTGGGTACTGTTTTCAAAGATTATAAGGTGGACATATTAAAAAGTGTGGCAAAGGCCATACCCATTTTATGGGATAGAGAAAAATATACTAAAGAAGTCATTAAAATAATAGAGCGTTTTAAGCCTGATGTGTGTATGACTGATCTTGAATATTTTGTCCCGCGTGCGGCAAAGCGTGTTGGCTTGCCTTGCCTTACTCTTGACCACCAACATGTTTTAACCTGCTGTAAGCATGATTTGCCTGCAAATATGTTATTTGATTATTTTGTGCAGGGTTTAACTCCGCGTTATCTTTTTAGCCCCACTGAGCAAAATTTAATAGTGTCTTTTTATGCACCACCTGTTGATCCTAAATATAATGCCCGCGTTGTAGCCCCCATTTTGCGAGATGTGGTGCTTGAGTGCGAGGCTCACGATGCAGGGCATGTACTTGTATATCAAAGTAATTCTACTCATAAAGGGCTTGTGGATTTCTTAAAAACTGCCACTAAGCGCACATGCTATGTTTTTGGTTATGACCGCACAGAAGGCCAAGATGGCAATGTTATTTTTATGAAAAAATCAGAGCAAGCCTTTTTAGATTTGCTTGCAGGCTGTTCTTATGTTGTTCAAGGTGGCGGGCATACGCTCATGACTGAATCCCTATACCTTGGTAAACCAATCTTAACCTTGCCCATTATGGCAATGGTTGAACAAAGGCTTAATGCTCATTATGTAGAGCGATTGGGTTTTGGTATGCAAGCTAATATGTTAGAGTTAAAGTCAGAATTGTTGCAAGAATTTGAGCAAAAAATTCCTATATTTAAGCAAAATATTGCTAAGGAAAATTTTTGTGGAAATACATTGGTATTTGGGTTAGTAGATTCTTTCGTACGTACTGGCAAGCTTGAAGTTGCTATGTAAAAGTGAGGCTGTGATGGACGCAAAAGTACTAAAAAATATTTTTATTGAATCAACTCAGCATGTGCTTAAAATTATGGCACAATGCCCCGCAGTGGCAGGCAAGGCTTTTATAAAAAAGGATAATATTGCCCTTGGGGATTATTCGGCATACATTTGTGCAAATTGCAATACGAACAAAACCAGAGGCAGTATTTCTGTTACCTTCACGGCTTTTGCTGCTAAAAGTGTTGCAAAAACAATGTTTGGTGAAGAAATTGACGATGCTCAAGGCTTGCGTGAAGTGGCTGGTGAATTTGTAAATATTATTTCTGGGGATGCCCGTAGGCGCATGGCAGAGCAGGGCGTAGTTTTTGACGGTTCAACCCCTAAAATGCTTGATGGTGAAGGGCATAAAATTTGCCACGAAACTTCATCACCAATAGTTGTAATACCTTTTGATGTGCCAGATGGTAAGTGCGTTGTCGAATTTGGTTTCGAGCTTTCTTAAACCACTTATACTAATCTAGTTGATGCTGAAAAATGCTTTTCTACGCATTTTTCAAAAAAGACACGCCCACTCCAAACACCGCTTTGCAGTCGCAGGAAGTTCGACCCAACGGGCGGCAAAGCCGTTTACGTGGTGAGTTTACGAACCTTACGTAAATCATACGCAACGCAATCCCTGCTTGTTTTTTCAGCGTCGACTAATCTAAATTCTATTATTACAAGTTGCTTTGAATATTTTTAGCAATTTCTTTAGCAATTTGCTCATGTGAAAATGGAGTTGGATGACCATCTAGTGGGATGGTTGTTCCATTTTCCGGCCAATCTTTTAAGCTTGGCCCAAGGTTTAATGTTGCAAATCCTGCGTCTTTGTATTCTTTTTCTCTATCGCTAATTTTTGGTGCTAAAATCACTGTAAATGGGCTTTTGAACTTTTCAGCAATAACGTCTTGGCTTTTTTGTAAAATAGCTGTTTGCAAGGCTAGGGCTTCTTCTTTAGGCCATAGTATTGTCCGCAGGAAAAAGCGTTGCATTAAGTCGCTTTTTTTAACGGTTTCCCAAAGTTTTGTAAAAAGCGGATTGCCTAAATCAAAGGAACCTTGATACACGGCTTTGCCTTGTTCAAGAGTATATTTAGGGCCAAAATTGTCCCACTCCACAAGGCCAGCAGATCGCCATTCATGATCCTCAATATTCAAAAAGTAAAAATACAACTTTTCGTATTTGTTCTTTAAAAAATCCACGCGAGGGCTTTCTAACAAGGCTAAAGCTTGATGTGCTCCATAACCTCCATGCCCGAAATTATAAACTTGATAATTTTTGCCTAAAATTTCTCCCAACTGGTAGGCATATGTTTCTTTATCCTCAACGCCAACGCCCTCTGTGAAGGAGCAACCAAGCAAAACTACACCAATCTTAGCCTCAGGATGTTCTGGTGTAATGCGGTAACCTTGGTCATTGGTGGTGACGGTTACGTCAAAAATTTCTTTATCACCAAGTAGTTTTTGCGTGCGCATGCTTCTTGCCTCTTGCTTATGGGCAAAGCCAAGTAGCTCATCGCGCTCTACGGGGTTTTTGGGGTTTCCGTCATATAGTCGTACAGTGGACATGGAAAGGTTTGGGCTTTGTATTTGCAAATAAATTCCCCCTGCAAATAAAGCAAAAAAGCAAGACATGCTTATAATAAGAAGGTTTTGTAGCCAACTTATTTTAGTGCGGGCTGCCCAGATTAGTTGAATTATTGCAAGTGTTAAGGCCATATAGCCAAATGCGCGTGAGATAATGTAGGGGAAGATGCATATGGCTAAAATACTTAAAGTAAGGCACAATAAAGCTGTAAATGCTTCTGGGTGTTTTTTGCAAAAATTCATACTATTCCTCTCATATCATTTGCATGTGCAATTTTTTTAATCCAAGAGTTATAATTTATCAAATACCGAGCCCTTGCCAGCAGAAAATAATTTTTCATATTGTCTGGCGGCGTGAGCATCTGTCATGCTAGCAATATAGTCACAAACAACGCGCATTTTTAAATCTTCATCATCCTGCGCTTCAAAGCGTTTTTGTATATCAAGTGGCAATAGTCGCATGGGGTCAGTGGCAAAAACGTCAAATAATTCCACCACCATTTTGCGTCCTCTAAATTCTTGCATTTGCACATTGGGTGACCAAATGACATGCTTTAGCACAAGCTCGCCCATGAGCGATTGCAGGCCTTGGGCAGAATCATCAAGCTTTGCTCTGTGTGTAATTAGTGGGCAAGGGCTGTTTATACCACTTTCTTCAACAAGGCAATGAGTGATTAAATAATGAACCATGTCCCCAATACGGCTTTTACGCTTGTAGCTTTCAGTGCCAAAAAGGTCTGCCGCCACTTCTGAGGAGCTAATGCCACAATTGGTAAAAATATCTTCCTTACCACTTATAAATTCATCCCACATATCCCTTGAGAGTATGCCCATGGCTGTTGCATCTTCTAAATCATGCAAGGCGTAGGATATATCATCCGCAATGTTCATAATGGATGCATCAAGTGACATGTGAATGGTTTTTTTATGTTGTGCGCCTTTACCCTTGGGTTCTGTAATGGCGCAAAATGTTTCGCGCATATCGCCAAGTGGCTGCATAACCCAATCTATGACATCTTTTTCAGCATCATGATAGCATTTGGGCGGGAATTGGCCTTTAGCTTTGAATAGCCAGCGTAAAGTGCTGTGTTCTTTTTCATATGCATTTTCATTAACAAGCGTGCTGTAAGGTGCTGGGTATTTTAATATGCCAAGTAGCAGCCTGCGTGTGGGGTTTAAACCATGTTTTGCTGTGTATTGCTCAAGAGATGAAAGAATGCGCAACGTTTGCCCATTGCCTTCAAAGCCACCATGGTTACGCATGCATAGATTAAGTGCCA
>CAYJCI010000030.1:0-4170 GCA_964368595.1 uncultured Desulfovibrionaceae bacterium | reverse complement strand
GTTTGCCCATTGCCTTCAAAGCCACCATGGTTACGCATGCATAGATTAAGTGCCACTTCTCCGCCATGTCCAAAAGGTGGGTGTCCTAAATCATGAGCTAGGCAAATGGCTGCTAAAAAATGCGAATCTGGCAAAGCATCTTTAATGGGGTTTTCTTTATAATTACCCATTAAAAATTTAAGTATACCATTACTAACTTGCGCCACCTCCATAGAGTGGGTAAGCCTTGTGCGATAAAAGTCACTTTGCCCAAGATCAAGCACTTGGGTTTTGGATTGCAAACGCCTAAAGGCTGCTGAGTGAATGACGCGTGCGTAGTCACGCTCCCAAGGGGAGCGAACGTCATTTTGCCTTTTTGGTGGTGCCTCTCGCCTTTCTTGCCATGGTTTTTCCCATGAGCTTTGCATGCTGTACCTCAATTTGTTAAAAACTTTTGATTTACGTATACGGTTATGCTTGCTGGTTATATTGCTATTTGTCAAGTGTTAGCTGGTTTTCAGGTGATTATTCTTCCTTGACAAAAGAGCTAAAGTCCTCTAATGATGCCCTTTTACGAAAATATTTGTATTTGAGGTAAAGCATGTTTGAGAGCCTGTCTGATAGACTTTCAACAGTATTTCGCAACTTTAGCGGCCGTGGGCAACTTACAGAAGACAATATTCAAGAGGGTCTTCGTGAGGTGCGTTTGGCTTTACTTGAGGCCGATGTCAATTTTAAAGTTGTCAAAAGCTTTGTAGATACAGTTCGTGAAAAATGTTTGGGTCAAGATGTTGTTAAGGGTGTTAGCCCTGCTCAGCAAGTTGTTAAAATTGTTCATGATGAATTGGTGGAATTACTCGGTGGAGAAACCACGAGCCTTGATTTGCGTGGTGCTCAGCCTGCAGTAATTATGCTTGTGGGTTTGCAAGGTTCTGGTAAAACAACATCTTGCGGTAAAATCGCCAACTCATTGCGCAAACAGAAAATGCGCCCTTACCTTGTACCTGCTGACGTATACCGCCCAGCAGCTATTGATCAATTAACAACACTAGCAAAGCAATTAGACGTGCCTTGTTTTGCATCCACCACGGATATGGACCCAGTTAAAATTGCACAAGATGCAGTTTTAGCCGCAAAGGATGCTCAAGCCACTGTTTTACTTTTAGATACAGCGGGCCGTTTGCATGTGGATGAAAACCTCATGCAAGAGCTTGTGGCTATTAAAGAAGCCATAAACCCGCAAGAGATTTTATTTGTGGCTGATGCCATGACGGGCCAAGATGCCGTTACCGTTGCTGAAGTTTTTAATGAAAAGCTTGGCATTACTGGCGTGGTTCTTACAAAAATGGATGGCGATGCCAGAGGTGGTGCGGCTTTATCAATTAAGTCCGTAACTGGCGCAGCAGTTAAATATGTGGGCCTTGGTGAAAAATTGTCCGATATGGAAGTTTTTCACCCTGACCGTGTGGCTGGGCGTATTCTTGGCATGGGTGATGTGCTGACCTTGGTTGAAAAAGCACAAGACTCCATGGATGCTGAAGAAGCAGAAGCCATGGCCATGAAAATGCAAAAAGCCAAGTTTGACTTAGAAGATTTTCGCACCCAAATGCGAAGAGTCAAGCAAATGGGCTCATTAGATAGTATATTAAAGCTTATTCCTGGCCTTTCTGGTGTGCGTGAAAAACTTGCGGAAGCAAGTGGGGCTATGCCTGAAAAGGAAATGGCACGCACTGAGGCTATTATTAATTCTATGACCATGGCTGAAAGGCGCAACCCTGACCTTCTAAACGGTAGCCGGCGTGCCCGTATTGCCAAAGGTGCAGGTGTTAGTGTACAGCAAGTGAATCAGTTGGTGCGTCAATTTGAGCAAATGCGCCAAATGATGAAGGGCATGATGGGTGGCGGTGGCAAAAAGCCTCGTATGCCTAAGGGGTTACCTGGTGGCATGGGTGGAATGCCTGGAATGCCTGGATTGGGTGGCCTTGGTGGCATGGGCGGATTAGGTGGCCTTGGTGGCATGGGCGGCATGCCAGGGCTTGACGCATTAGGTGGTATGGGCGGCTCGTCACGCACTAGTAAATCTAGCGCCACTAAAAAAAGAAAAAAACGCGATACCAAAAATAAACGAAAGAAGAAAAAATAGATTTCCGAGTATTTTCGTAGGTTAATTGCTAAAAGTTCTCAATTTTATTAAGCAATGCTTTGGCACCTACGGAAAAATCTACCAAATGGTAGAAAAATTGCTATAAATATATGTTTTCAAGGAACAAACCTCTTGCACTTTCTGCTTGAGGTCACTATAGTATCACAAATTACAATGGGAGATTAGAAATGGCCGTTAAAATTAGACTCACCCGCATGGGTAGCAAGAAAAAACCATTTTACCGCGTCGTTGCCGCCAACGATGAAACCCGCCGTGATGGGCGTGCTTTGGAGTATCTAGGGTACTACAACCCGATGACCGATCCTGCAGAAGTTAAACTTGACGCAGAAAAAGTGAAAAAGTGGCTTGACCTTGGTGCCGAACCTACTGATACGGTTCGTTCACTAATTAAAAAACATATGGATTAATCTATATTGTTTTCGCTGCTTTTTGGAGGTGCATATGAGAGAGCTAATTGAATACATTGCTAAGTCATTAGTGGATAATCCGGAAAATGTTACTGTGCGCGAAGTTGAAGGTGAGCAAACCTCTGTGCTGGAACTTAAAGTTGCTAAGGAAGACATTGGTAAGGTGATTGGTAAGCAAGGGCGCACAGC
Source organism: uncultured Desulfovibrionaceae bacterium (assembly GCA_964368595.1). Taxonomy (GTDB): domain Bacteria; phylum Desulfobacterota; class Desulfovibrionia; order Desulfovibrionales; family Desulfovibrionaceae; genus CAYJAD01. Next base: position 1,431 of record CAYJCI010000030.1, on the reverse strand, counting down.
CCGTGCTATGCGTACTATTCTTGGTGCAGCCGCGACCAAGGCCAAAAAACGCACAGTTTTAGAGATTTTAGAATAATTTAGCCCCATTGTATTTTTAAATTGGCGGCTATGATTAAAAAAAATTATATCCATATGGGGACTATAACACGTCCCCACGGAATTAAAGGGGAGCTCTGCGTAGATTGGTACGCAGACTCCCCTAATCCTTTGAAAAAAACATTCTATCTTCAAATTGGCTCTGAGCCCATGCAAAGCATTAGTGGTGCTAAAGTGCGTATGCATAAAGGTAGGCCACTATTGACCTTGCCACATATTACTGACCGCAATGGCGCTGAAGCTTTGCGTGGTATGAGTATTTATATTGAGCGTGAAAGCCTACCCCCCTTATCTGATGATGAAGCTTACCTCCATGATATAATAGGTTTAAACATTGTTGAACATGAGAGTGATACCCATATTGGTGTATTGGAAGCTGTGGAATTTCCTTCAGAGCAAATGCTTTGGGTTATTCGCACTCATGATGACAAAGAAATTTTACTGCCTGCTGTGGAAGAATTTATTATATCCTTTGACCTTGAGCTTGAAGAAATTCGCGTAAGCCCACCAGAAGGGCTACTTGAGCTATATTTAGCTGATAGCGAAAAACCCCCCAAGAAAAAAAATGCCAGAACTGCCAGAAGTTGAAACCATTGCCCGCACCCTTGAACCACAAATACAAGGTTCAACCATAATAAATAGCCAATTACTCTTGCCGCGCACACTTGATGCTGGAAGCCTAAACCTTGAAGCCTTGCACGGTAAAAAAATTACTAGCGTTAGCCGCAGGGCAAAGCTTGCCTTAATTAATCTTAGTACCAACAATAAAAACACTGACCCTCACTTACTTGCCGTACATCTTAAAATGACGGGCAGGCTCTTTGTTTATCCGCAAAATACAGAACCCATGAAGCACACAAGGCTAATTATTGATTTAGATCATGATGGTCATGAAAAGCGCTTGTTTTTTGATGATTGCCGCACCTTTGGTTATGTGCGTTTGGTTTCTCCAGCTACTTTGCCACTTTGGCCTTTTTGGAATAAGCTTGGGCTTGAGCCTTTGCAGCATAGTCCAGAAGAGCTTGCTGCATGTCTTTATGGCAAAAAAGGCGGCATAAAATCGCTATTATTAAATCAGGAATACATTGTTGGTATTGGCAATATTTACGCTGATGAGGCTTTGTTTCAAGCTAAAATTGCACCAGATTGCAAAACGTTCACCATAAGCATGGCAAAATTAATTGAGCTTTGCACAGCAATTCAGGCGATTTTGCGTTTATCCATTGAGCAATGCGGCTCCTCCATTCGTGATTATCGCACAGCCAATGGTGATGCAGGCTCCTTTCAAAATACTTTTTTTGTGTATGGGCGAGGTGGTGAAGAATGCCGCACTTG
>CAYJCI010000029.1:0-16531 GCA_964368595.1 uncultured Desulfovibrionaceae bacterium | reverse complement strand
ATGGTCCTCGACCGTAGTAAAAAACAAGCCTGACGCAGCAATTTACCCTTTTTCAACCGATTTAGCGTTGTTTTTGCATACGGTCGCGTAGATATATAGCCACCAAGTTCATGCCCAAAACTAGTAAAATAAGAACCAAGGCAGTGCCGTATTGTAATGGTCTTGTTTTTTCAATTTCGGTGCCGGCTGTGGCTAGAACGTACATGTGGTATGGCAAAGCCATGACTGAGCTAAAAATAGAATCTGGCTCTTTAGGTGTATAAAACACTGCTGCTGTAAACATAATGGCTGCGGTTTCGCCAGCTGCACGAGAAATGCCTAAGATAGCACCAGTTAGCATGCCTGGTGTTGCAGCGGGTAAAACTACACGGGAGATGGTTTGCCATTTAGTTCCGCCAAGGGCTAGTGATGCTTCACGATAGGTGTCTGGCACTGTGCGTAGAGCTTCTTCGGCGGTACCTATGATTACTGGCAGAGAGAGCACTGCTAATGTTAAAATACCAGCAAGTAGGCTAACACCCATGCCCAGAAAAGTTACAAAAAATGCAAGACCGAATAAACCAAACACAACAGAAGGTACACCAGCAAGGTTATTTACGCCAAGGCGAATATAACGAGCAAAGGCTGTGCGCCCTGCATATTCGTGCAAATAGATAGCTGAGGCAACACCTAGTGGGAAGGAGATGGAAATAGCTCCAACAGCAAGTAAGAAAGTGCCTAGTATACAAGGCCAAATTCCGCCTTCTGTCATCATTTTCTTTGGTGGTTCGCTTAAAAATTCCCAGCTAAGAGCAGGCATGCCATTGTAAGCTAAGAATACGCATACAACAATAAGTGCCCCCACATTGATTAAAGCTGCGAGGCGTAGCACATTAAACATAATGTTTTGACGCATTAAGCGTGACTGACTGGATACAGCAAATTTCATAATTTCCTCACAGGCTGGAGCTGCCCACTTGCTTATGTTTTTCAGCAATATGTTGGGCAATCATATTAAAACAAAGTGTAAATAAAAACAGCATCATACCTATGGCAAATAATGCAAAATAGTGCTCGCCGCGGTATGGGGCTTCGGCCATTTCTGCCGCGATGGATGATGGCATGGGGCGCACAGGATCAAAAATAGAGGTAGGAATCATGCCAGCTCCACCAGCCACCATAAGCACAACCATTGTTTCACCAATGGCTCTGGACATACCGAGCATAATGGCAGTTCCAATGCCAGAAAGGGCCGCAGGTAGCACAACTTTAATAGTCGTTTCCCAGCGAGTAGCCCCAAGGGCTAGTGAGGCTTCACGCAAAGCTCTAGGCACAGCAAAGAGCGCATCTTCAGCCACTGAACAAATGGTTGGAACACTCATAAAAGCAAGCATTAAACCAGCATTAAATAAGTTTAATCCAGAGGCGGCACCTAAATAATCTTGTAAAATAGGTGCTACAACTACCATACCAAAAAAACCAATAACAACAGAAGGTAAGGCAGCAAGTAACTCCACAAAGGGCTTTACAATGCGTCTAATACCAGTGGATGCAATTTCTGTAAGGTAGGCTGCTGTTAAAACACCAAGCGGAACTGCGATGAGTGAAGCAAGGCCTGTCACGGCAAAAGAACCTACAAGTAGCGGGAATATCCCAAAATCTGCGGGATCTGAGGTTGGATACCACCACTCACCAAGGAGAAAGGCAGATACAGAAACAGTATTAAATATCGGCAATCCTTCATAAAACAAAAAAAGCATAATTCCCAATAAGGAAACTAGCGAGAAGGTTGCAGCCAAGGCCAAGAGGAAATGAACTATCTTTTCTTTCATGTATCACCCTTCAAACAAAAGGTTTTTTTAAGGCTAACGCATAATTTAGTTATGCAGAATCGTTTGGAGCATTGATTAACGTTAATGCGGCCAAAAATCAAGGGGAATCTTAGTATTTCTTTATTCTTAAACCATTGATTTTTAGTCTTTTTATCTTAAGAGTTAAATTTTTTATAAGGGCATTTTTAATTATTAGTAGCCTTTGACTCAAAAATAATTATGCCGCACTTTTTTTATAAAAGGGCTTTCCATTTCTGAAAAGCCCTCTTACATAAATACTAAATTTACTTGGTTAAAGGAATAAAGCCAACTTCTTTCACAAGTGTTTGGCCTTTGACACTTAAAAGAAAATCAATAAAGCCTTTAACAGCACCTTGAGGCTCACCATTGGTGAACAAATAAAGCTCACGTGCGATGGGCCATTTACCAGAAAGAGCGTTTTCAGCAGTAGCGGCAAAGCCGTCTACTTCAACAGGCTTGGTGCTAGCATCAACATAACCATAACCAATGTAGCCAATGGCATTCTTATTTTTAGCAACGGCTTGCACAACAGCACCATTAGAGGCTTGCAATAAGGCAGCTGGAGTTACACGTTTTTTGCCGAGGATTTTTTCTTGCCAAGTTTCATAAGTACCGGATGATGTATCGCGAGAAATGATAACTATTTTAGAGTCAGGGCCGCCAAATTCTTCCCAATTTTTTACCTTACCCATGTAGATGTCAGCCAATTGAGCAACGGTTAGGTTTTTCACGGGATTTGAAGGGTGTACCACAGGAATTAAAGCATCAATAGCTACAACGTGGCGTATTGGCTTAATATTCTTAGATTCTGCAAGCTTAACTTCGCTGGATTTAATATCACGAGAGGCCATGGCAATGTTGCAAAGATTATCAATAATAGCCTTAATACCGTTACCAGAACCACCACCAGAAATTGCTAGTGTGACGTCTGGATTAGCTTCCATGTATGCTTCAGCAGCTTTTTGTACTACTGGTAGAACAGTGGTAGAGCCATTGATTTTAACTTCATTGGAAGCTAGAGCAGGTGCTGCTAGGCCAAGGCTCAAAAGAGCAGCAATAATAATACGGGAAAACTTCATTTCAAAACTCCTAAATTTTGTTATTTAATCAATGAAAATTAATGTTAACTTTCATCCTTATTGGGCGTTTGCCCCATTTACCATAATAACTTGCCCTCAACAACCTTGGGGCAGTGCGCAAGTTGATAATAAGTGCTAGCGAATTTTATCCACATGCGGCGTGAATAGGTATCGTTTGCTCATGTTACAAAAACATGACAGAATTTCGAAAGAGTGGTTACATCACAAAAAATTTTAAATCAAGTGCCTGCTGTGCATTCGTAACTATTTTGTAACAATTGCATCTTATTTTTGCCACAAAAATAGCCTTAACTTCACTTGCAAATTTATGTAGGGTATTTATAAATTACAAAGGACTGAATTTAGCCATGAGCAAAGTTACCGTACTTATTGTTGAAGATGAAGCCGACATTCGAGATTTACTTAGCTTTAATCTGGAGCGTGAAGGCTTTAACACCATTCAAGCAGAGGATGGCATCAAAGGGCTTGAGCTTGCCAACGCCCATAAGCCAAATATTATTTTGCTTGATGTTATGATGCCCGGTAAGGACGGCTTTCAAGTTTGCAGAGAGCTTGAGCGCAATACTGAAACAGCTAATATACCAATAATTATGCTCACAGCTAAGGGTGAAGAAATTGACCGCATTGTGGGCCTTGAGCTTGGGGCAGATGATTATGTGGTAAAGCCTTTTAGTGTGCGTGAAATTATTTTACGCATTAAAGCCATTTTACGCCGTCAAGAAAGTGCTAACAAAGGGCCACATATTGCTAAACACGGCATAAGCCTTGACCCTGCGGCACATACTGTAGTGGTTGATGGCTTGCAAGTGGAATTAACAGCAACAGAATTTAGACTACTTGAAGACGTCATGCGCCATGCTGGCACTGTACGTACACGCGAGCAACTGCTAAATACCGTCTGGGGGTACCAATTTGAAGGCTATGCCCGCACAGTTGATACGCATGTGCGAAGGTTACGCGCAAAGCTTGGCGAAGCTGCAAATAATATTGAAACTGTTCGAGGCGTTGGTTACCGCTTCAAAGCTTAAAATAATAAATTTAACATTAGGCCATTAGTCATGTCATTTTTTAGTAAAACTTTCACCACTGTAATTATAGGGGCTTGCATAAGCTTTACCCTAGTCATGAGCTATGCGCGCATGGTATTACAAGAAAGTATTTTAGAAGAATTAAGCACACAAGCTACTAATAAAGTTCATATTATTGCCCAGTTGTATAATAATATGCCAAAGGCTGATGCAAAAAAAATCATACAAATACATGACCCAAACATTCGCCTAAGCTTGCTTAATGCAGATGGTGACCTAATAGCAGATAGCCACATTGCGGAGGAGGATTTCTCCCCAGCATATAATTATGCCGATAGAAAAGAAATTAAAGATACATTAAACAAGGGCGAAGGCACGGCCTTTCGCTACCACGATGAGGTAAAGGGGCAGGCTGTATTTGCTGCCATGCGCCTTAAAAACGATAATATCATCCGCATTGCCATACCAACTTCTGCGTATATTCCATTTTTACAAAACCAAAATAAAATTATTTTATTTGCCTTCGCTTTAGCATTTATATTTGCTTTACTTGTTGCATATTTACTCACGAAGCCCCTTAAACGTGATCTTTTGCAAGTTATTCACACCATTGAAGCCATTGCCAAGGGCAAGTATCAATTACGCTTAAGCAACTTATTAAATAAAGAATTTAAGCCATTAGAATCAAAAGTAAATCATATGGCCAAAAAAATTGAAGAGCATATTCGCACAACGGCAGAGCAAAAAGAGCAATTGCAAAGCATACTTGACACCATGAAGGAAGGTGTGCTTGTGCTTGGGCCAAATGGCGGCATTCGCCGTTATAATAAGGCCTTAGGAAATATGTTTCCGCAATTACACAAAGCCATCGGCCTACAAGTTGTTGAGGCCATTCCCGTGCCAGCGCTACAAGAAGCTATTGAAAAAACCATCAGCAAGCCAACAACTGGCACGCCAACACCCAATAAAGGCTCTTTGCAATTAGAGCTTGACCATAAGCGAATATTCTCCATTCAGCTTACCCGTGCTGGCACTAATGATTTAAACCTTGGCGCTGTGGCTGTTTTTCACGATATTTCTGATTTAATACGCCTTGAGCGCATACGTAGTGACTTTGTGGCCAATGTATCACATGAACTACGAACACCACTTACCGCCATTCAAGGTTATGCAGAAACATTAACAGAGCTTGACGACATGCCAGAAAATTCAAGGCGTTTTGCAGAAATTATCCGCAAACACGGGATTTATCTTGCTCGCATGGTGGAGGAGCTACTAGCCCTTGCTCGCCTTGAAAGTGGTGATGTTCCTATGCAAATTGTAAATACCAATGCAATTGAATGTATTAATGCATCCATTGCCCTATGCCGCAGGCAATTTGATTTGCGAGAAGTGGAAATTTTGCTTCAAATTCCTAAAAATTTAGAAGTAATGGCAAGCCATCAACATTTAACACAAATTTTCAGAAATCTTTTAGAAAATGCCGGAAGATACGCCCCCCAAGGTGGGCAGGTTATCATTAAAACATTGCCAGACACGCTTGAAAAGTCTATGACTTGTTTTGCAGTGTGTGACAATGGTCCCGGCATTCCGGCACCAGACAAAGACCGTATTTTTGAACGCTTTTACCGAGTGGAAAAGCACAGAAGCCAAGGCTCAACAGGGCTTGGGCTTGCCATTTGTAAACACACGGTGGAAAGGCTCGGCGGACGAATTTGGGTAGAAAGTCCAACCGATGATTTTATTACGGTATTTTATTTTACCATTCCTACTGCCCATGGAGATGTACAGTGACAGAAACACACAAAATTACTACCAAAAATGTAGACTTCCACTATGGACAAGCCCAAGCATTATTTGATGTAAGCATGAGCTTTCCTGTAAATCAGGTTACAGCCTTAATTGGCCCATCAGGGTGTGGAAAAAGTACATTTTTGCGCTGTCTTAACCGCATGAACGACCTTATACCTGGTACTAAGGTGCGTGGTAGCATTACCCTTGACGGTAAAGATATTAATGACCCTCACGCAGATGTGGTTGCCCTTAGGCGTAAGGTTGGTATGGTTTTTCAAAAGCCAAACCCATTTCCTAAAACCATTTTTGAAAACGTGGCCTATGGCCTTCGTGTTAATGGTATTAAGGACGAGTCCTTAATCGCTGGCACTGTTGAAGAATCACTCAAACGTGCCGCCATATTTGAAGAAGTTAAAGACAGACTGCACACATCAGCCCTTGGGCTTTCTGGTGGTCAGCAACAACGCCTTTGCATTGCAAGAGCTCTTGCCGTTGAGCCTGAAGTTCTATTAATGGACGAGCCAGCATCTGCCCTTGACCCCATTGCAACGCAAAAGATTGAAGAAGGTATTCACGAACTAAAACACCAGCTTACAATTATTATTGTTACCCACAATATGCAACAAGCTGCACGCGTTTCTGACCACACGGCATTTTTCTACATGGGTAAATTAATTGAACATGATAATACAGATACCATATTCACAAAACCAAATGTAAAACAAACAGAAGACTATATCACAGGGAGGTTTGGATAATGCCTATACAAGAAAATCAATTACAACAAATGTTAGTCACCTTACGCACCAGAGTTTTGGTTATGTCTGCCATGGTTGGCATTGCCCTTGAAGACTCCTGCAAAGCCTTATGCGAAGGTGATATAGGCCGAGCAAGTGCAGTTATTGATGGTGATGACTCAATCAACGAGCTTGAAAATGAGATTGATGCTAAAGCCCTAAGCTTGCTTGCTCGCACACAACCAGTTGCCTGCGATTTGCGTATGGTTATCAGCACCTTGCGCATGGTTGTTGACCTTGAGCGCATAGCTGATGAAGCCGCAAGCATGGCTGAGCGTACATTACTTTTAGAAGGCACAGACTTAGAGCTTATTAGCCAAGAGTTACACGACCTTATAGAAATTACACGCAATACTTATGCCGATGCTATTGAGGCTTTCCGCGCTGCCGACCCTGACCTTGCATTAAAAGTTCGCAAATATGAAGACGATGCAGCCTTGCTTGACGTGCGCATTATGCATAAGCTCATTGACTCACTCGGCAGTAAGGTTGACCCACAAGCTATCATTTACATCATCCTCATTAGCCGTTCACTAAACCGTGTATGGCGTAGAGCAATGAACTTGGCCGAGCATACTTATTTTATCTATACAGGTATTAACCTTAAACATAAGCGTGCTCAATAACGAATTGTTAAAAATAGGCAATGCTTCGTCAGACTCGCATTTTGCCTATTTTAGACAATACGCCTAAACATTAAAAAAGGCATCTTTAATATTAAAGATGCCTTTTATTTGAAGATATTCCAGCCACTGTTAATCAAATCCCCCTCCGGCACAGCACCTTGTCGCCTTATTAAAAGCTCTTTTTCACCCACAACTTGTACCAAGGTTGAAGCAAATCCACCTGCAGGGCATGGGCCGTCAATAATAACTCCATCAACCATTTGCACAAGTTCAGAAGATAATTCAGTATAATCAACAACAGGTGGCTGACCACTAATATTAGCACTGCTACACACAAGCACATCACCCAAGGCCTTTGTTAAAGCCAGCGCAATAGGATGTGGAGAAATTCTAACAGCAACCCTCCCACTATCAGCACTAACAATATTAGGCACAGTTTCCTTTGCCTCACAAATGATGGTCAATGGCGCAGGCCAAAATTGCTCTGCCAGCTTCTTTTCGACTTGGCTTAGATGGGCAATATTTCTAACTTGCTCCATATTTGCCGCAAGTACAGGGATTGGTCTTTTTTTCGGACGTTTTTTGGCATCATATAATCTTTCAAGGCAAGTAGCCGCCCCTAGAGCACAACCCACAGCAAAAAATGTTTCCGTTGGGTAAATAACAAGCCCCCCCTGTCGCAAACAGTGGACACCATCATCAAAAGAAAGTAGCTTATCTGCCATATTCAAGATCTCTGTACAATTATTTTTATGCAAATTTTACCTGCGCAGAGGTAAAGGCACAAAAAATCATTCAATATAAGGAATTTACATGGCCCTTAAAAATTTACGTATTATATCAGTTGGTACAATAAAAACAAAACATTGGAAGGACGCCGCAACTCACTACATGGGCCGCTTAAAACATTGGCGTAACCTTGACTTGCGTAGTGTTAAAGACGGTGACGCAGCCCTACCAATAGCTGAGCGAAACTCCAAAGAAGGGCAAAAAATACTAAGTGCAATTAACCAAAAAGATTATATAATTTGCCTTGATGAACATGGCAAAACCCTAACATCTAAGCAATTTGCAAGCTTTTTGCAAAATCTTGAGAACCGCACCCCATGCTTCATAGTTGGTGGTGCATTTGGCCTTGATGAAGCTGTAAAAAAAGCAAGCCACTATAGCCTTGCTCTTGGCCCCATGACCTTGCCACATGAGCTTGCCCACGTTTTATTACTTGAACAAATCTACCGTGCTGAGGCCATTTTGCGCAATGTGCCCTATCACCATGAATGATTTTTAATTAATCTTCTTGGGGAAGAAGGGAAGTTTTTGAAAAATTTCCCTTCTTCCCAAGACCCTCATCATCCCTTAAAAACTTTTAATCCCATCCCCTTGAGGATGGTAACTATTTATAATTTTTGAGGCACTGTAAAAAAAGTTAAAATCTATTCTCAATTGTAAAAAACTATCAGTTTTTTATAGTTTACTTTCTATAACATTCTAGCACGTTATAATTTTCATCAATCCTTGGATGCTCTTCTGCACTTGGCAAAGCAAGGGCACGCCCTCTTGATACTATGCTATGAAAAGCTTTATCCACTCTATGTGCATATTTTTCTATAATAATTACAGAATCATAAAATGAAATTGAGGCAATTTCTGTATGATATTTTGTCAAAATTGGAAGGTCAGAATGCACTAAATCAATATCTTTTTGTTCAACATATCTAAGATTTATGCTTTCCACTAGGTTTTTGAAATATTCAACGTGATTAGTCTTACGCCTATAGCCGCCACCATATTTTGCCCAATACGCTGTATGCGTATCTTCAACAACATATAATCCGCCAAATTTAAGCTTGGGCCAAAGGGTTTCAAAAGATTTAATAACATGTTGAGGCAAGTGCGAGCCATCATCCATTATTACATCAAACTCAGCATTGGCTAAATTTGCCTCAATAAACTCTTTATTTGTGCCGTCACCATGCAAAAATTTTATGCCTTCACTAAATTGCATATTTTTACATGCGTCAAAAGGATCAACGCCAAAAATAGTTGAATTTTCTGGCAAAAACTCCTTCCAAACCTCTAAAGAACCACCATTCCAAACCCCAATTTCAAGGATAGACACTGGCTCATTTTTTAACAATAAATGCGCAAAAGTCCTATCATACAAGGGTAAATAATGATTCCACTTGGTGGAAAGGTATTTTTCATGCTTCCTAAAAACATCACTAAACAAAGCAGTTTTAGCTGTGCCTTTATTTGCATTTGTTAAAGGATTATTCATTCAATATTCCTTTTATAAGCGCCAATTATTTTTTAGCTAATCCAAGTTTTTTAACAATAATTTCGGCTACCTTTTCTGTATATTCCTTGGCATCAAGGCCTTGTTTTTGTGCAGGATCAAGCAATAATTCAGGATTATTAACAAGCTCTTTTTGTGCAGTAACTCCATAGTCAGCAGGGAAGTTATTTTCAAAATACATATCTTGAAAGCCAGAAAATTTAATACTATGGGCCGTTGCATCAAGTACAGAATGCTCATCATCTTTTACAAGCCCAAGCTCACGGGCACGCACAAGCCCAGCCAAGCATTCACCACCTTGAGTACAGGCAATATGCCCATGCCCATTGGCTAAGAGCATTGCATCCATAATTTGCTGCTCAGTCACTTGCAATACATTAAAGCAAGATTCGCCGCCAAGAGCTGTATATTTTTCAACTAAATTTCTAACACGAGGGAATGAAACAGGGTTGCCAATCATGGCAGCCTGCGCAACGCTTGGGCTAACCGTCACCGGCTCCCAAACCCTAGTTTTAGCATCTGCTGCATAATAGCGGTAAACTGGGTCAGCGTGGTGAGATTGAACACCAAAAATACGTGGCAAGCTTGAAATTATGCCAAGTTCAAGCATCTTCAAAAAGCCAGACATAATTGCAGTAATGTTACCAGCATTGCCAATGGGCACAAAAATATTCAGTTTTTGTACATCCCATGCATACCACTGTGCAACTTCATAAGCATAGGACTCTTGACCTAAAATGCGCCAGCTATTCTTTGAATTTAACAAGGCCACGCGGCAAGTTTCTGCCAAAAGCTCCACAACCTTCATGCAATCATCAAAAACACCTGGCATTTCAAGCACACATGCCCCACTACCAAGTGGCTGAGATAATTGCTGAGGTGTAACCTTACCATGTGGTAAAAGTACAACTGATTTTAAAGGTTTACCAACATATGCAGCATATTGAGCGGCCGCAGCGGATGTATCCCCAGTGGAGGCACAAACTGTTAAAACTTCATCCCAATTATTTTTACGAGCAAGAGCCTTTAAATAGCTAAAAGCACAGGCCATTCCTCTATCTTTGAAGGAAGCGCTAGGGTTTTGACCGTCATTTTTATAGGCAAAATTATGGCCGATGCGAGCTTTCAACTCTGCTGAAGCATCAACGATAGGGGTTATGCCTTCACCTAGGTAGACAATATCCTCAGCATCCATAACTGGTGCCATAAGCTCATAATAGCGAAAAATACCACGTAAAGCCGTGTGTTTAGTGGAGGTACGAGCATCGAATAAATCACGCCAATATTGCCCATCATGCTTTTTTAATTCTTCAAAGCTTGTATCCTCAAGCAAAAATACCCCACTACATTCAGGGCAGGTGTAAAGCAATTCATCGCTGGCATAGCGTTTTGCGCAATCGAGGCACACATATTCTAAATGCCCCCTATAGCTTGGAAAATCTTGCATGGGCATAACTTACTCCTTATATTCGCTTTTCTTCCACGATTTTTCAGTACGGCAGATAAGCCTTTGTATATTTTCTCTATGAGTCCAAATAGCCAAGACAGCAATGAGCAAAGACAATGGTATTAAAGACCACTCACCAAAAACAAATAACATAACTGGCATAATGCAAACGAGCATCAATGAACCAATGGAAACAAAGCCAGAGTACCAAATGGCCGCAAGGCAACAAATAGCGGCTAGCACAAATGGGCAAAAAGCAATGCTTACGTATACACCAACGCTGGTGGCAATGGCCTTGCCGCCCTTAAATCCTGTAAAGCATGAAAATACATGGCCTAAAATTGCTGCAAAGCCTGTAGCAGTTACAAAGCTTGCACTATCATCCCAAGCCATGGCAACCATTACAGGGAATGCACCTTTAAGTGCATCGCAAAGCAAAGTTAACGCGCCAAATTTCTTACCACAAAGGCGAGCAACATTTGTTGCGCCAACGCTCTTTGAGCCAGCAGTGCGCGGATCAATATTACAAAATTGTTTGCTAATCACTACACCAAAAGGAATAGAACCAAGAACATAACTAAATATTACCCAAATAAATTGCATAGTTTTTCCTTATAAATCCATTGCTTCTAATATGGCTACTTCGTTATATAAAGGGTGAACCTTGCCTATGCGCACGCTCACTTCCTGCCCAGGGTGCGCACGCTCACCAAAAAGCCGCCTTTTGCCACGCAAGCTAATTTGTACACTAGGCACATTAATGCTTACATAATTGTCATTTTCTTCAGTTATGATAGCGTCCCACCACTTTTTATCACCGCATTGACGCAAATAACTCAAACGCCAATAACGTGGGCGAAAACGCTGCACTTGTGAAGTTGCATCAAGGCGCATATTCAATGCAATGAGCATTTGTTGCAATGCTTCCGCAGTATAACGCGCCTCGCCATGCAAAAGAATATGCACTATTTGAGCCTCATTCACAAGGTCAGAATAGCGCCTTAATGGAGAAGTTATGGGCGCATATGAGCTTAAAGCAAGTCCAGCATGTGGCCTTGGCTGAGTTTCTAATGAGGAGGGAATAAGAGCACGAATTACACGGGCCATATCTTGAGGCTTTTGCCATAAACCTGCATATTCTCTTGGAATTGCCACATCTTGAGTGCGGTATAATAAAGCAACATTGCGCTCCTGACCCCAAGCAGCAATGGCGCCACTGGCTAAAATCATCATTTCAGCAACTAGCATTTGAGCTTGAGGGCTTGGGGGAGTTTCTTCAATATTAATTAAGGTTTCTGCGCCTTCGCCCTGCAATATAATTTTATTGTCAGGATTATCCATAATCACAGCACCATCGGCAATGCGCTTTTTTTGGCGGATATTGGCAAGCTTGTTGCCAAGTTCAAGCTGTGCGGCATAAACCAAGGCTGGATTTTCTGCTTGAGCATTATTATTTAATACGGCTTCACAATCTTCATAGCAAAGGTTTGCACCAAGGCGAACCCACTCAATGGACGGCTCGCAAGATAAAATTTGCCCATCAGCATCCACATCACACAGCACGCATAATGAAGGCCTAACCTCATTGGCAATTAAAGATAATGCACCAATACCTAATGATTCAGGGAGCATATGATATGTAGCCTCTGGTAAATAGAGGCTTGTAGCACGGCGAAATACTGCTTTATCAAGCCCATTATTTTCAGCATCATCAAAGGGCCAAAGCAATGCTGGGCAAGCCAAAGCTAGATGCAAGCGAAGCACGCCATTTTCAAGCTCTTCCACAAAGAAAGCATCATCAATATCACGAGTTGTTGAGCTATCAATGCTAATAAATGGTAAGTCAAGGCTTGGAGTTGTAACTTCTTTTACTTTATTTACAATGCCTTGAATGCTTTCAGCATATTCATCTGCCCAGCCATTATCTGCATCATAATCTGCCCTATCCAACCAAAAATTATAATGCACTGGCAAAAGCCCCCAAGCCATAGCCAGCTGTAATGGCAAATGCTGAACATCAGGCAAGCCCTTCATGAGCATGGCATAGGTTGTGCTGTCATCGCTGGTTTCTGGGTCGGCAATGCGCTTACGCAAGATATTTTCTAAATATTCTAAAACATCAGCACTAGGCCAGCGGCTATCGCCCTGCGGGGGAAGTGTTGCCTTTTTATTCCACACATCCCAAAGTAGGCGAAAAAACGCAGCCCCACCGCTAATCAAGCTTTCACGTTTGCGGGCTTCTTCTTGAGCGTTGAGCTTTTGCTCAACAATTTCTTGTGAATATATTTCAAAATGTGGGGGTTGAAATTTAAAATGGCTTTTGCATTGCAAAAGTGCATGCCCATAAGCGGCAATGGTGTCCACACTTGGAGATTCTTCAAATAGCTCAGCAAACCACTGTGCTGTGGCTTGCTCAAGCTCTCCTACTGCTAATTCCCAAATATTTAAGGCGTTAAGCTTTGTGGCAATACTATACCGTCTATCCTTATGCCCTTGCAAAGCCTTTATTAGATTTTCCTTCCCGCTTTGAACATCGGCCAAGACAGGCCCAGACCAAGGCAAAAGGCGATTGGCATTCATGCTGGTTTCACGTCTATTAGGCAATAATAAGCGCAACTTACCACCTTGTTCTTCAACAACAAGGGCAATTTGCGGGGCATTTGCCTCCATATATTCAACTATGCATCCAGGTCCTGGATAATTTACAACTGTCATCCCTCAAACATACTAAAATACGCCCAAAAACACAATGCTTTCAAGCTAGGCTAACCATATTTGTTTACAAAAAATACTTAATACCTTTCACATTTCAATACAAATCAAAAACAATTTTGTTAACACAAACCATGCAAATTAAACAATTATTCTACTTCATGGCAGGTTTAATGTCCAACAGCTTAGTTCCGCTTACGCAATCAAGCCCTTTTACTTCCACAATATTTTCTTTAATATTTTCAATTGTAAGCTCGGCCGCCCCAATGGGATTTGGCCTATGTGGTGAACGCAGGGCAAAAACCCCTCTTTTAATACCATCTACGCGCGATGTTTGTTCCATTTCATAATCTTCAGTAATGTGCAGCCAATACAAAATCAATATTTTACCACCAGCTTGCAAACCATTAAGGCCAGCTTCATATTGTTTATCAAGCACCAGCCAGCACAATGGCCCATCCTTACTTATATTTCTTGGGCATTGGTCAACATTTTCATAAGGAGTTATAATTTCACCAATAAATTTTAACATGCTATCTCCGAACTACGCACGCTTAGACCATTATTACGTGGTTTTGAGGTTTTTTTGCTATATTTTCATACATATAACGCTCTTTATATTTTACAAAATAATACAAGGACATAATAAAGGCAAAGCATTCTGCAATGGGCACAGCAAGCCATACTCCAGTTAAACCTATAATGTTGGGTAATAGCAATATTGATACTGATATAAAGAAGAAAGTACGCAAAAAGGATATAAATGCTGAGATTTTACCATTGGAATATGCAGTAAATAAACTGGATGCAAAAATATTTATACCAGAAAATAAAAAGCCCATAGAAAATAAATAAAATCCTTCAACTGTAAGAGCATAGGCTTCAGTTTTAGCATCCAAAAATAATCCTGCTAAACTTTCATTAATAACAAAGGCAATACCCACAAGAGCTATAGATGAAATTGCAATAAATTTTGTGCAAATGCTAAAAATTTTGCGTAATTTTGACCTATTCATCTCCCCATAATAAAAGCTAATCACAGGTGCTATACCCATGGAAAAACCCATAAATAAGGCGTTTATTATAAGTTGCGCATAAAGCACAACCGTTATGGCAGCAACACCAGCATTACCAGCTATCTTTAACATAGTAATATTAAATAAAAAAGTAGTAATACCTGACGCTAAATGTGTAACCATTTCTGATGAACCATTGCCACAAGCGGAGAAAATTGATTTAAGATGCAACTTAAACTTTACAAAATGCAACAAAGGCTTTGCTTTTGTATTTGCAAAAAAACGTATGCCTATGAGCGTTGGTAAAAGCCAGCCAAGGCCAGTGGCAAAGGCGACACCCATCATGCCCATACCAAACCATACAATAAATACATAATCTAAAACAAGATTAGTGAGGCCACCAAGTACCAATGCAGTGAAGGCAATTTCAGGGCGGCCAGATGCAATCAAAGCATGTTCAAATTGTGCCTGCAAAATGGCAAAAGGGGCAAAAAGTGATATAATTAACAAGTAATCATAACAATATTGATAAGTTTCAGCGTTGGCACCTAGGGCATAAATTATTTCTTCTAAATAAAATTGTGTTACTAGCACTATCAAAAGGCCAAGTGTTAAACCAGTAGCACTAAAAAGGCTAAATTGCTCCTTAGCTTCTTGTGCCTTACCCTCACCTAGCAAGCGAGCACAAATGGCATTACCACCAGTACCAAGCATTGTTCCAGCCGCAAGAAACAAGGTCATGGCAGGCATAATAATATTAATGCCAGAAAGAGCATCTGCATTTATAAGATTAGCCACAAAAATTCCATCTACCATAATATACAGCGATAGAAAAATCATCATTGCAATACTAGGTAGCGTGAATTTAAAAACATTTTTAAAAGTAATAGTCTTAATCATCATTTTCTCCTACACGCAAAGTGGCTTCTTTACCTTAAAAAAAATGCGTGTTAATCATACTATAAAGTATGACATTATGTGAGAGTCAAGAAAAAAGGAAAAAATAATGAATAAATATTTATCCATTGGCGAAGTTGTTAAAATGAAAGGCATAAGTCATAGGGCATTGCGTCACTATGACGACATAGGCATTTTAGTGCCAGCCTATGTGAATAAAGACAGTGGCTACAGATATTATTCAAAAAATCAAATAATTATACTTGATATTATTACACTTTGCGTGGTCTTTGGCATTCCATTAAAGCAATTTAAGAATTATATGCTTGAAGATGGCAGTATAGACGTGCAAAAAATGTCAGAAGATGCTCAAGTTAAAGCTTTAGAAGTGCAAGAAAAATTAAAGCAGAACCTTTACTTTTTAAACTCCGTAGCAGAACATTTTGCAGAGTTTGATGAAAACATATCGCATGGTCAAGCCTATAAGAGAAAAATTAAGCAAAGATATTTTATAACAATTCCCGCACCCAAAGATTTTGGCTCAATACAAGACTATTGGACAAATTTAACTAACCTTTACACATTGGTGGAGAAAAATAATTATTCTATGTCAGCCAATCAAGGTTCATGCTTTACCAAAAAAAACAATACAGTAGAAGCAAAATACTATGTGGAAATAAAAGCTCCTAAAAAAGCTAATCCGAATATATTGGTAGTGCCAGAGGCTGAATTTATATGCGAAATTTTTGACGATAATTGCTTGCATGATGCTTTAAATAAGTACAAGCCAGACGAACTTGGGAGCGAAGGTATACTCATATTTAATGACCTGCTTGAACGGAAAATAACCAATAAACCTGTGCCATTTGAAGTACAGCTCATGTTATAATAAACAATTACTGCCCCAAAAAATATTTAAGGGCAATTTCTTTTGCCCCACTTACCCCACCCTTGGGGTCATCCACATAAAATGCAAAATATTTTTT
>CAYJCI010000028.1:15188-16534 GCA_964368595.1 uncultured Desulfovibrionaceae bacterium | reverse complement strand
CTCCTAAGCTGTAGGCCCCAGGTTCGATTCCTGGCGGGCGCACCATTAAAATCAAGGATTTACGTTAAAGATGTAAGTCCTTTTTTGTTGTACTACTCTGTTTTGTACTACCTCTGTACTACCTTTTTGCTTGTCAAAATTCATTGTCGCAAAATTAGTATAGATTAAGAAAATCATATATTTTCAATGGTTAAAGCATGTGAAATAACGTGGAAATTTAAAGAGCATCCTTAACACATATGATTTTTGAAACTAATTTTATTGCTAGTAAAATATAGTAAAGGCTTTATTTTTTAATAAAAAACTTGCTTTTTTATTGCTACTATACTAAATATGTTCTTGATACTGCTATGAACGATGTTTTACAATACGGCTTTGATGCTATATCTTTGAAATAGTGCAATATTACTGTATGTTATGTTTGTAGATAGTACAGATGCTTTTTAGCATCCCAAATACGTTTTAGACATGTTTAGAGGGTTGTGTCCCTTTTTGGGTGAGTATTACAACTGAGTGAACGGCACTTTTCTAAACATATCTGGCGAGAAATCCGTTTATTTTTCGACCGTTCGCAGATTTAATCTTAAATCCAGCGACCTCATACACTCTGTTTATGCGTTGGCTAGTTTGGCGAAACGTGTAGCTTACTTATGCATAATAAATTTATGCATATAGTACAAAGCACAGAAGATAATGCACATACATTATCTAAACGTTAGGGGTTGACTGGATATTTTATTATCCATCCCCACATTGCCTACATAGTCACATTGCTAGATAAAGCATTTTCTTATTACCATGTTAAGCGGATATGAAGCAACAAAGAGATTTACTATGTCTGAGATATTAGTGCAGAAACCACAAGCAGGCCAAATTATAGAATTGTCACCCCAACCAGAAGAAAAACTGGTTCTTGACTTTAATACCAGTAATCCTCTCCTTACCCGCGTAGGGAATGATCTTATCTTCTCTTTTGATGATGGCGCGCGCATTGAGATACATGACTTTTATGTGGCCTATACTGCTGACAATATGCCTTCTTTTATTATTGGAAATGCAGTGATAGATGGCAAATCTTTCTTCGCGGCTCTTGATGAAGAACTTATGCCAGCTGCTGGTCATCAAAACGCCCCCCAAGGTAGCGGTAGCGGAACTGGCTTAGAAGAGGGTTCGTTGCTCGGTGGCCTTGGTAGCCTTGGTAGTGGTAATCAAGGTAATACCGCAGGTGAGCAAAATGATGCTGGCCCAACTTCATCTCAAAACAATGGTAGTGGTGTTGGCGATAGTGATGGCAGCGGTGAGTTTGCCACTCAAAGCGGTGGTAATACTTCTGGTTCTGGTTCTGG
>CAYJCI010000028.1:0-15088 GCA_964368595.1 uncultured Desulfovibrionaceae bacterium | reverse complement strand
GCTGGCGGCCCCGTTATCGACACTACATTTGGTAATGGCACAGAGAATTTAAGCGGTGCTGTGCTTAGTGCAGACTCTGCAAGAGTAGCTGCTCAAGAAATTAATTCCGTTGATCTTCCAGCTGGAACAACTTTTGCGGGTGGTGTTACATCATTTAGCGCAACAACAGCAGACGGCCGAGCAATGGGAACTTTTGAAATTGTTGGTAATAAGCTTTTATTTACTCAAGATACAGCTTTTGATCATACTGGTTTTGCTAATAATTTTACAAGCACAATAAAACTACCACTCGTTGATGCAGACGGCAACACAGGCACAGCAAGCATTGACTTAGCCATTACAGACTCTGCCACTCAGCTTGAAACTTCTACTCAGGACCTTAGCGTGACAAAACTGTCTGCTGAAGTTGCTGGCAAATTAACCTATAGTGCGGATGATGGCGTAGATTCATTAGAAATTACTGGCGTTACCATTGGCGGAACCAAGGTAGCACTAACAGATAGCAAAATCTCCCTTAGCGCCGATGGCAAGACTTTGATTGCAAAAGATGCTGGCGGAACTGAACTATTTACACTTGTGCTAACCGACCATAATGACGGAACTGCATCATGGGTGTTAAGCCGAAGCGGAACATTTTATGATGATGTTAGTTTTGAAACTACTGTTACCGACAAAGATGGAGATACAAGCAGCATCAATACTAACATGATTAATGCTTGGGGTAATGTTAATTATTATCATGAACATATTACCAATACATTTCAGCAGACCGATAATAGCAAAATGGCAAATAGTCCTGACGAAGATTATATATTAATTGCTAATAATGTAGGTGCAAATCACTGGTCTTCAGAAGTTGTAACACACAATGGTGACGATGTTATCTCCGTTGACGGACAGGTACTCCATGGCTCTAATAAACCTAAAAGCGGCCTTACCAATGACAATGTCAGCAATGTTATTAGTACAGGTGCTGGTAATGATATCTTAGACATAAATGGAACTGGTCATGCCGCCGCAAATACCGCTGGCACAATTTATAATTATTTTACTGCCAATAGCGGTGCTAATGTTGGTGGAATTCGAGCCTTGGTTGATTTTGATATGGGCCAAGGAAATGATATTGTAGACATTGAAGCTGGTAACAATTCAATAGTTATGCATACGTCCGACACCAACAGATCACAAAATAGCCGCTTCATTACTCATATTGACGGTGGCGAGGGTAGTGATGCTATCAGCTTAACAGGTAATCATGCAATGCATGCAAATGCCAGTAAAGATAATAATTACGCTACTAATATTATTGCAGGTGGAACTGGCGATGACGCTATTTCTATAACTGGTAAAATTACAGTGGGCGGAAGTGACAGAACAGCAAATATAATAAATGGTGATAGTGGAACAATACAAGATTTTAATAATTATACCTCGCATGTAGATACCAATGAAAATCATGACATCCTTGGCTTAACCAATACCGTTGACAATAATCACATGGTATTTAAAGGCGATGCCGACAACCTTGACATGCATTACGGAAGCGGAACTAAGCAAGCTGATATTAATAATATTGAAGAAATTCGTTTTGGTTTTGAACATGACTCTAAGGATTGGAGCATTGTTAATGACTCAAGCGATGATTATGAGCTTGACTTTAGTCAAGTAACCGCAGCTGCTGATGGCTCTGGCTTAATAATCATGAGTGCTAATGGGGATGATACAATCACTGGTACACAAGGTGATGATGTTATCTTCGGTGGTGCTGGTGATGACATATTAAATGGTGGTGCTGGTGATGACCTAATCATTGACGATGTATTCAGCGATGTTGACGGCGGCGACGGCATGGACGTGCTACTTGTAGGTACAAAAAATCTTCTTAATGATGTAAAATCCAAGATTGCTACTGGTGATATTACTGAGACAGAAATCGTCATCGTTGGTGATGTAAAAGGTAATAATACTGACGAAGTATTTAATAATCTTGACATATCAACCAATGCAGCTGGTAAAATTGAACTTGGTGCTGATTGGGGTGCTGGTACGCTTAATGGTAACTTTACTGAGTTCAGCAACAAAGATGATAGCATTACCATCTTAGTAGAGACCTTGAAACTTGAAGCTTAAAACTGATAATTAGTCGACGCTGAAAAACAGTTAAAACCACCTAGAATAAACAACTTCCCCTGCCCCTCTCAAGTGGCAAGCAGAAACTTAAAATAAATTAACGGCCAGTTTTCCGGTATCCACTGGAGAAAACTGGCCGTTTTTTAAGACTATGCATTGATAAATTAATTTACAAATAAAATCACTTTAATATTTTGGAATTCTAATGACAAAACTCGCTCCAATTTCCCCATTTTCTAAAGAGAGAGTTCCCCGCATACACTCCATGGCTGATTGAGCAATGGCTAAGCCTAAGCCAAAATGTCCACCTTTGCCTTTATAAAATTTATTGAAGATATAAGGCTGGTCTTGTGGTGATACTCCTTCACCATCATCAGCAATGGTTATCATCACATTATCATCATCAGTGGTGACAGATATTGCTATACAAGATTTAGCATACCTAAACGCATTATAAAGTACATTAAAAATTGCTTGATTAAATAGTGCATCATCAATATAAATTTCATCATCAAAAGCGCTATTGAACTTAATTTCAATTGAACTACTTTGAGGGCTTTGTTGAACGGTTTGCAATATATTTTTTATGCTTTTTGATGCAGATATTTTCTTAAACTCATAGTGCAAAGCATCACTTTCAATGCGTGCTAATGAAAGAATATCATTAACTAAATTAGACAATCTAGTAACTTCTGCCCCTATAATATGACTATATTTAGGGATATCAGTAAACACTCCATGCTCCATCCCTTCTGCGTAGCCTTGAATATTTGCCAGTGGGGTTCGCAACTCATGTGAGACACTTTGAAAGAACATTTTTTGTGCTTGAGTGTAGTCATAACCACGCTTGCTCATTTCATTAATTTTTTCTGATAAAATTTTTAACTCGTTTATATTGGAACTATTTTCTAAAGTAATAAATTTATCTTTTTCCGCTTGTCCCACAACAGATGTTATATATTCAATTGGGTTAGAGATAGCTCGCACAACATATTTTGCTGTAAACATGGCTATGAATATAATTATAGCAGAAATTACTAAAAGAATCATATTGGCAAAGTGTACAAAATCATGCGAAAAATTACCTTGCGAGATAAAAAGAACTCTTAAGGCCGTATTATCTACAAACAGTGTCAACTTAACAGCGTGATATTTTTGATTTTCACTTGAAAAACTATATATTTCACCATTATTTTTTGCATTTGCGGCATTAAGTGCACATTTGGCAATTTTTTCATCAAACAGTTTTCTGGAAAAGGATATTATATTATCACTATCTGACCGTTGAATTTCCTCTCTAATTTTATTTAGCTCGGGGAAATTAACAATATAAGAATAGGGATTTACACTTTTCCCATCTACTGTAAACAAAAATAATTCTGATGAAGTCGAAAGATTTCTTGCTCGAATAAGAGCTGCAAGCTTACCCATACCAGTATTACTTTTTTCAAAAAGCTCTTGAGTTTGCTCAAAAGCCTTTGTTATATTTTGTAGATCAGCAATTGCTTGCTTTGATGAGAAATACTGCATGGCAACATTAAATAAAAGCATTATGAACAATGGAATGACAATAATAGTACAGATATACGGGATTGTAATTTTTCTTCGTAGTGATGTCATGAATTCCTCATAATGATTTTGTTCGCATTTCAAGTGCTAAGCCATACCCTCGAATTGAAGCAATACTTACATTGGAGTGGGATATTTTTTTTCTTAGTCTTTTCAAAACGTCATCTATAGCGCGAGTACAAACATCAAAATTAAATTTCCAAACATTTTTTAAAAGTTCATCTCGTGAAACCGCGCGTTCTTGATGTTGTAGCAGATAAGATAAAAATAAAAATTCTATGGGAGTTATGTCAATAACCTCATTCTTCACTAAGCATCTTCGCTTGTCTAAAGACAGCTCCAAGTCACCAAAACTTAAGACAGTTTCTTCTTTTTCATTATTATGTAATTGTATCCTTCGGAAAATCGATTGTACACGTGCAACCAGCTCTATTGGTGAAAAGGGCTTTACAATATAATCATCACTACCCATACTAAGCCCTGTAATTTTATCAAACTCAGAGTCTTTTGCAGAAATAATGATAATAGGCACATTGGATTTTTGTCGTAAAGCATTACAAATACTTATACCGTCAGTACCTGGCATCATAACATCAAGAATTACCATGTCAGAGGGGCATGCTTCAAAAGCGTCCATTAAAACATCGCCACTTTCAAAAGTAGTCACTTCATAACCACTATTTTGCAAAAAGGAGCTTATAATTGTACGAATATGCTCTTCATCATCAGCTATATATATTTGTTTCATGCGTTTATTCCATATACGATATTAATTTTTCCAATAAAATATCCTAACAAAAATACCATTGACTAGCTAGCCTCAACTCACTTTGCCACACTTTTGCCACATTCTCCCCACAGACTTTCCTGTTAAAGATGCTTTATATATTCATGACGGCAAGAGGCATTATAAAATTAACATCCATAACATCGAGGTTCATTATGAAAAAATCACTTTTACTTGTAGCTACATTTATAGTTTTGAATGTTCAGCCTGTTCTGGCTGAAAACCTAGAACTATTTGAAAAACTTGACACAAATAAAGACAATAAAATTAGTTCTGAAGAATTTTCACAAATTAAAGCTAAAAAAGCCGAGCGTGTGGAGCGAGCATTCGATAACTTTGATAGTAATAAAGATGGATACCTTGACCAAAACGAATGGCAAGTAGCCAAGAAAAAACTTGAGGAACGTAAAAAAAACAGAAAATACTAAAAAGCATTCAAACTCCATAAAAACCTATAAAGTTAGAAACAAGCCCATGAAGTAACCATGGGCTTGTTTCGCAAGTTAACTTAATCTTAGAAATAAATTTATTTACAATTCATCTCAAAGTATTTTTAGCAAAGTCATATTTTTATATCTACTTAAAGTATAAAAACAATTTCAACATTAATACACAGAGAATATTATGAAAAAATCACTTCTTTTTATAGCTACGCTTTTAATTCTTAATGCACAGCCTTCACATGCTGAAAATATTGGGCTTTTTGCAAAACTTGATGACAATAAGGACAATCAGCTTTGCTTTGAAGAATTTTCTCAAATCAGACCCAAGCAGGATGAGCGCGTCATGCAGGCATTTAATCAATTTGACAGTAACAATGATACTTTTATTGATCAAAATGAATGGTGGGACATGCTTGAAGCATGGGCAAGTAGGGAATAAAATACATCTTAAATATCATTACAAACTACAGTCACCAGCTGATGTTTAAGCATAAAACTTCTTAAATATATTTTTTAATTTAAAAAATATCAATGAAAAGTAGTTTTATTTTTCATCAGTACCTTTAACTTGTCGACAATGCATGAAAAATAACGTATGAAATTAAAAGAATACAGAATTGTTTGTTTAACCTCGTGCATTATCCTAATAATTACCATGCACATTTCAATAAATACTTAAGTATGACATTGTTTTGCAACAATTTTCATTTAATATTTATACCTAATGAAAATTGAGCATGACTATTTAATTTTATATGCTGTAAATATATATCATCCCCAGTGGAGGAATTTCATGGAGTTTCGTTTTGACAGGGTAGCTTGTCTTAATATTCGCCGTTCTTTAGGTAAGGAATGGCTTTTAGCAAATGGGCTTGGAGATTATGCGTCAAGCACCATACCCTATTGTAATACAAGAAAATACCACGGATTACTTGTTGTAAATATTCCTGCACTTAAAGGTCGCCATGTTCTACTTTCCACCACCGAGGATTCACTGCTTGGCGGCGGCAAAGAGTTCTTTTTTTCTACTCGCAAGCATCCTGACATGTATTACCCTTGCGGGCATGAATATTTACAATCATTTAGCCTGAAAGACTGGCCTTCATACACCTATCGCATTGCAGATTTAAATATTACTCGCGAGATGGTTTTAGTGCGTAATCGCTCATTATTATTAATGAAATACACTGCGCAAAGCGAATATCCCATCCCAAAACTTACACTACGCATAAAACCATTGCTTGCCTATAGGCACTTCCATGGCCTTGCTCACAAAAATGATGAATTAACCCCGCAACTATCTATAAACAATGACCAACTTAGCGTCACCCCCTATGGTCACATGCCAACCCTGCATATGAAAACCAAGGGGCAAGTACATATAGATACCAGTTGCGATTGGTATTATAATGTTGAATATTTTATGGAAGCTGAGCGCGGTTTTCCTGCTACTGAAGATTTATTTAAGCCAGCTTATTTTGACTTCCCGCTAAGTCTTGACACACCTATATATCTATCTGCATCCACTGAAGAATTTAACGAAGATATAGAAGAACTTTGGAATATTGAAACCGAACACCGTGCAAAACTTACCCAAGTGGCAGACACCTTGGTTGGCCAGCTAACCCGCCAAGGCGCAAGCTTTATGATTACACCGCCAGACGGATTACTCGAAGTTTTGGCAGGTTACCATTGGTTTGACGCGTGGGGACGTGACGCATTTATTTCATTACCTGGGCTCACCTTTTGCGCAGGACGATTAAGCAAGGGTAAGCGCATTTTAGAATCTGCCACCAAGAGTATTAAGCATGGCCTTGTGCCCAATATTTTTGGTGCCTCAGAAGATAGCCACGCCTACAATTCTGTTGATGCATCCCTTTGGTATATTTGGGCTGTGCAAAAGCTTTTGCAATATCAGCCAGATGAAGAAGCATGGATTAAAGAAAACATTTGGCCTGCCATAAAGGGAATAATTGCTGCATACATGAGCGGCGAGCACCCGAATATATTTATTGATGATGCAGGGCTTTTACATGCTGGGACTGAGCATACACAGCTTACTTGGATGGACGCTCAAGTTAATGGCAAGCCAGTGACACCGCGCTATGGTTGCCCCGTAGAAATCAATGCCCTTTGGTATAATGCCCTTGCTTTTACTGAATATCTTGCCATTCGCTTTGATGAAACACCGCCAATCTCCACAAAGTTTTTACTGAATATGCGAGTGCAATTTAAACAAAGATTTTGGGTAAATGAACTTGGTGGTTACCTTGCTGATGTTTGGAGAGCTGAGGAGATTGATACAAGTGTTAGGCCAAACCAAATATTTGCGGTGTCCTTACCCTACCCCATTTTGGCAGATGATTTGCAAGCCCATGTGGTTGAGTGCGTGCGTAATAAACTTCTAACTCCATATGGCTTACGCACACTTACACCATCGCACCCATTCTATTGTGCAGCATATCAAGGCTCACCAGAAAAACGTGACGGAGCATATCATCAAGGCACTGTGTGGACTTGGTTAATAGGCCATTACACCGAGGCCTTAATGCGCACTGCATGGGATATTGAAGGTGCTGCAAAAAGTTTAATGGACACGTTAACACCTTTATTTACAGAGCATTTTCTAGATGCAGGCATTGGCACATTATCAGAAATTTTTGATGCATCTGCCCCGCATAGGCCCAATGGAACAGTATCCCAAGCTTGGAGCGTTGCAGAAGTTTTGCGCACACTGCTAATGCTAAAACAAGCTGCCCCCCAAGCCTATGATGATTGGGAAAAATCTATATTATCAATAATTAACAGTCCACAAAGCAGATAGGTCAGGAATTTTTATGCGTGTTTTAATGTTTGGGTGGGAATTTCCGCCACATATTAGCGGCGGCCTTGGAACTGCCTGCCATGGCATGACCAAGGGTTTAATTAAAAAAAATACCCAAGTAATTTTTGTGCTGCCTTGTATGCCTGGTGGTCAAAGCCATGATTCAGATATTAATTTACGCTCTGCCTCAGGTACGCCCATATATTCACACATGCATGAAACGCTAGACATGGGTGAAAAGCACATTTGGCAAGAAAATTTCCGCGAATACAGGCTTTCATCCTTATTATTTGCATATGATACTCAAGAAAGCTACTTGGCAAGATCCGCCTGGAAAACCAAAAGCACGCAAAAAGAAGCCTCCATCTACAATACTTGGGGCGACAGCTCAACCTACACCTTGCGCGGTGGTTACGGGCCAGACCTCATGGCAGAGGTTTATCGCTATAGCCGCCTTGCTGGTAGTATTGCCCTGCGTGAAGATTTTGATGTTATTCACGTGCATGATTGGATGACATACCCTGCTGGAATGCTTGCAAAAGCCATCACTGGCAAACCACTTATTGCCCATATCCACGCCACAGAATATGACAGAAGCGGCGAAAATGTGAATACAGTGGTTGCGGAGATGGAAAGGGCTGGCCTTCATGCGGCAGATAAAGTAATTGCCGTAAGCCACCTTACAAAATCCATGATTATGAAGCATTATCAAGTGCCTGAGCATAAAATATTTGTAGTTCATAATGCCGTTGCTCGACATGAAGTTCAACATAACTTCGTGCACCCGCAACGCACAAAACATGAAAAATGGGTTCTTTTTCTCGGTCGAGTTACCTTTCAAAAAGGGCCTGGGTATTTTATTGAAGTTGCCAAAATGGTGCTTGAACAACAAAAAAATGCTCGTTTTTTCATGGCAGGTTCAGGCGACATGTTGCCATCAATCATACGCCGTGCCGGCCAATTAGGCATTGGTAACCGCTTTCACTTTACTGGGTTTTTACGTGGTGAAGAAGTGGATAAAATGTTTGCTTTAAGTGACTTATACGTCATGCCCTCAGTTTCAGAACCTTTTGGCATTACGCCACTTGAGGCCATGCTTTATGATGTGCCTGTATTACTTTCTCGCCAATCTGGGGTTTCTGAAGTTTTACAACATGCCCTAAAAGCAAACTTTTGGGATACACGCGACATGGCTGACAAAATTTGCGCTGTGTTAAAATATCCAGCCTTGGCTAAGTCCTTGGTTACAAATTGTAAGGAAGAGTTAAAAGACCTACGCTGGGAAAATGTAGCCGACCAGCTAAACAACATTTATGCCGCATCATTGGCAGGAGTCCATTAACATGCCAGCAATTTGCCTTTATTTTCAGATTCATAAAGCCTATAAGCTTCGCCGCTATACGGTTTTTGATTTGGGCCAAAACTCCATGTATGAAGATGACGACCGCAACTGCGACACCATGCTTCATGCCGCAAAACATTGCTATTTGCCCATGAATGACCTGCTTTTAAGCCTTATTCAAAAGCATGGTAAGAAGTTTCAAGTAAGCTTTTCCATCTCTGGAGTGGCTTTGGAGCAATTTGAGCAATATGCACCTGAAGTTTTAGACAGCTTTAAAGCTCTTGCCGATACTGGTTGCGTAGAATTTTTGGGCGAAACCTATAGCCACTCCATGACCTTTCTCTATGCACCAGAAGAATACAAGCGCCAAGTGAAGTTGCATAGTCAAAAAATTCAGGAGTTTTTTGGCAAAAAGCCCACAACCTACAGGCATACAGAACTTATCTATAATAATGATTTGGCAAAAGCTGTTGAAAAAATGGGCTTTAACACCATGCTTGGTGAAGGTAGCGACCATGTGCTTGGTTGGCGCAGTCCCAATTTTGTATATCAGCCCACAGAGTGCAAAAAATTAAAATTGTTATTAAGAAATGTGTCCCTTTCCAACGATATTGCCCTACGCTTTAGCCAGAAAGATTGGAATGAGTGGCCCCTCACTGCTGAAAAATTTGCCCAATGGTGCGATATTCATAACGCAGTTGGCGATAGCATTAATATTTTTATGCCGTACGAAACATTTGGCCTAAGGCACAATGCAGAATCTGGCATATTTGATTTCATGCAAAACCTGCCCACAGCCTTACTAAATGCTGGGGCAAGCTTTAAAACACCATCGCAAATTGCAAAAGCTGCAAAAGTAGCCGGAACTGTTGATGTTCCTTACTTTATGTCTTGGGCCATGTCTGGGCATGACCTTGATACATGGCTTGGAAATGACATGCAAAAAGATGCCATTCACTCGCTCTATGCCCTTGCGGCAAAGCATCCTGAATTATATGGTGAAGAAATTTGCCGCACTTGGCAGCGTTTGCAAAGTTCAGATAATTTTTCCTATATGTGCACAAAATGGTTCAGCAATGAGCAAATGCTTAGCCCAGAAAATCCATACGGTAGCCCCTATGACGCCTACATTAACTTTATGAATGTACTGGCAGATTTTGAATTGGTGCTAAGTGCGGCAACAAAGCCTAAAACCACAAGAACAACTAAGGCTACAACTGTAAAAACAGCTAACACTAAGACCACCAGCACAAAAGAAACTAGCACTGCTAAAACCACAGTAAATAAAGCTAGTGCTACCAAGCCCCCAAGTGTTGCCAAGCCTATAAGTGCTGCTAAAACTGGCTCAAAAAGCAGTACAGCCAAAGCAACAGCTAGTAAAAAAACTATTACAAAGACTACATAATTTATTTATACAAATGATTACGCAAGGTCCACAGGAGTTACAGCATGACAAGTGAAAATACAAAAACAGTTCTTTTTGAAGTGAGCTGGGAAGTTTGCAATAAAGTTGGCGGAATTTATTCCGTGGTAAGTAGTAAAGCGCTTCACGCCGTTGACCACTACGGGGAAGACTTTTTCCTACTTGGCCCAGACATGAAAAATAATGCAGAATTTGAAGAAACTGACGAAGCATGCTGGGAAGCTATTCGCCCTGCCCTTGCCTTGCGCGATTTGAAGTGCCGCATGGGGCGCTGGAAAATTCCAGGAAACCCCAAAGTCATATTAGTTGACTTTGCAAAGCGCTATAATAGCAATCAATTATTGTATGAATTATGGACAAGTTATGGAGTTGACTCTCTCTCTGGCGGCTGGGAATATATTGAACCTGTAATGTTTAGCTATGCTTGTGGTGAAGTCATTGCCGCCATACATGAAAGCTACTCCATGCCGCAAAATGCTAAAAGTGTTGCACAATTTCATGAATGGATGTGCGGCGCTGGCCTGCTAGCAGTAAAAACTCTAGCCCCATCCATAGGCACAGTTTTCACAACACATGCCACCATGCTAGGTCGCGCCCTTGCTGGTTCTGGCGTGGATATTTACAAGCATATGCGCCAGATAAACCCCATAAGCGAAGCAACAAACCATAACATTATTGCCAAATGCTCCATGGAATCCACCGCCGCGCGTGAGGCTGATTGCTTCACCACAGTTAGCGAAATTACTGGCGAAGAGGCCACCTCATTCCTTGGGCGTACACCAAATATCATAACCACCAACGGCCTTGATATGCGCGTTGTGCCTGACTATACAGCCGACCGCACAAAGCCCCTAGCCTTCCGCCAAAAATTGCTCAAAAACATAGCCCCCATGCTTGGCGAAGAGATGACAGAAAACACTAGAATTTTTGTAATTTCTGGTCGTTATGAGTTTAAGAATAAAGGTATTGATATCTTTATTGAGGCCCTTGCCCGCACCGCCGAAGTTTTAAGAAAATCCCCCACAAGAGTTTTGGTGCTTTTCCTAGTTATGGGTGGACATGATGGACTTCATGATGACATTGCCAAAGGTCAAAGAAAACGTACACTTGATGGCCAGCCATTCATTAGCCCCTTCAATGTGTGGAATAGTAATGCTGACCCCATTGTTTCAGCTTGCCGCAGAGTTGGCCTGAATAATGAAGAGGGCGACAGCGTGCGCCTGCTATTTGTGCCTGCCATGCTTAATGGTAAGGACGGTTTTATAAATATGACTTATGAAGACGTGCTATCCGCTTGTGATCTTGGTGTATTTCCATCTTGGTATGAGCCTTGGGGCTACACACCGCACGAAAGTGCAGCCTATGCAGTGCCAACGGTCACCAGTGACCTTGCAGGCTTTGGCATTTGGGCACAAAATATGATTACTGCAAATACTGCCAAAAGCGGCATTAGCATCATTCCAAGACATCATGAAGTTTTAGATAATGTTATAAGTTCATTACACAAATCCCTGCACGAGTACGCATTCTGCCCACAAAAAGAGCTGGATGAAAGGCGCGTAGCCGTTCGCAAATTGGCCCAAAGATCATCTTGGGAAAACTTCTTCAACAACTATATAAATGCCTACAAAATCGCACTTGACCAAGCTGAAGAACGCGATAATCAACGTGAGCACATGCAAAAAGAAGAAAGACTAGTGCAAGTACTATCCCCCACATCTTCCACAATACCACACTTACGCCCAGTGACAGCACTATCAGAAATACCTGAAAAAATCTCGCGCCTGCATGAGCTTGCACGCAATATGTGGTGGGCAACCAACCTCCGCGCAAGGCAACTTTTTGCAAGTATGAGCCCAGCCCTTTGGACAAGCACCAAACACAGCCCCTTGCGTATACTTGAAGAAATCAAACCAGAGCGCATGCAAGAGCTAGTAAATAATACTAAATTCATGGCAGCCTATAATCATGTAATGAAAAAATTTGACGATTACATGGCGTCCGGTTGCGTTGATGTTAACGAGGCATTGCGAGTGGAAAAACCCGTTGCCTACTTCTCAACAGAATATGGTGTTCACGAATCCTTGCCCATTTATTCTGGCGGCCTTGGGGTTTTATCTGGTGACCACCTAAAATCCGCCAGCGATTTAAAGCTCCCCTTGGTGGCTGTTGGCTTGCTTTATAGGAATGGTTACTTCCGCCAAAGCATTGATGATCACGGTAAGCAAATTCCACTATATCCTATCAATAATTTTGCGCATTTACCTGTTTCCTGCGTAACAGACAAAACCGATGGCAAACCAATATTAGTTGATATCGATATGCCAGGCCGCACACTGTATGCCCAAATATGGAAGGTACAAGTGGGGCGCATTCCACTATATCTTAT
Source organism: uncultured Desulfovibrionaceae bacterium (assembly GCA_964368595.1). Taxonomy (GTDB): domain Bacteria; phylum Desulfobacterota; class Desulfovibrionia; order Desulfovibrionales; family Desulfovibrionaceae; genus CAYJAD01. The sequence goes on along the minus strand of CAYJCI010000028.1, from coordinate 2,181 downwards.
GGATACTGACGTTGCCGCCAATACTGAAGAAGACCGCAGAATCACAGCTAGACTTTATGAGGCGGACCGCAACCTCCGCATACAACAAGAAATACTACTTGGCATGGGTGGCATCCGCCTCTTGCGTAAACTTAAAATTACTCCAAGCGTATACCACATGAATGAAGGGCACTCAGCCTTCATGGTAATCGAGCGCATTCGTGCCTATATGCATGAACAGCAACTCACCTTCCAAGAAGCCTTTGAACGTGTGCGCAGTAATACTGTTTTCACAACGCACACCCCAGTTGATGCTGGCAATGAGCGCTTTAGCCTTGACCTTATGGAACGCTACTTCAAGTCATATGCTGAAAGTCTTGGCCTGTCTTGGAAAGATTTCCTTCGCCTTGGTCGCATTGACGGCCCAGAACGTGGTGGTAATTTTGAAATGACTGTCCTTGCACTAAAAACAGCAAGCCGCGCCAATGGCGTTAGCCTCATTCACGGTATTGTATCTCAACATATGTGGCGCGACCTTTGGAAAGGTGTCCCCATTCCAGAAATTCCAATCCAACATGTAACAAATGGCGTTCACGTTCCATCATACGTTGGCGCACCCATCAAACTATTACTTGACCGACACGTGGGCAAGCCTTGGATTTCAGCAGAACCCACTGACCCCATTTGGGATAAAGTAGACAGCATTCCAGATGATGAATTTTGGACTGCAAAACTTCAACAAAAAGAAGCCTTGCTCGACACTCTACGCATATCAATACCAAACTTTATGCGTAAATATGGCATCGCAGCCAATAAAGAGCAAAGCCTTAGAAAAAACATCACACCAGAGACATTAATAATTGGCTTTGCACGCCGTTTTGCCCCCTACAAAAGAGCAACCCTACTCTTTGCAAACCCAGACAGGCTTGAAAAATTACTAAACCAAGCTGGAAAAAATGTTATCATAGTGTTTGCCGGTAAAGCCCACCCAGCTGACCACGCTGGCATTGAGCTTATTCAACAAGTTATACAATATGCGCAAGAAGATCGCTTCCTTGGGCGCATATTCTTCATTGAAGATTATAGTTTAGCTGTGTCACGTCTTATGGCTCAAGGCTGCGACGTGTGGCTAAATACCCCACGCCGCCCACATGAAGCATCAGGCACCAGCGGACAAAAAGTTCCAGTAAACGGCGGTGTTAACCTAAGTGTATCCGACGGCTGGTGGTGCGAAGGCTATAATAGAGAAAATGGCTGGACAATTGGGCCAGTGGTTGAAAAATCTCTGCCAACACAAGACCAAAACGATTATGCCGATGCAGAAGACCTTTATAATTTATTGGAAAAATCCATAGTACCACTATACTTTGAAGCAGGTGAAGGCAATCTACCAACTCGTTGGATACAAGTATCTAAAAATTCAATGAAAAGCCTCACTTCCATGTATAGCTCTGACCGTATGTTAAGAGATTATATTAATGGATTCTATGCTCCAGCAGCTCTTCGCAATGCCGAAACTCATAATAATAACAGACAAGTAGCAAAGCACATAGCCCAGTGGAAGCAAAACCTCCCCGTGCGCTTTGCATCACTTTCCATTAAAGAAATTATTATGAATGGAGTTGAAAACGAAAGCATATCCTGCGGTCACCCCATAACAATAAAGGTCAACGTACACCAAGGGCAAATGCAAAAAGAAGAAATTCTTACCCAATTTGTATTTGGCCCCATTAACGATAATGGAGACTATACTGAAAAACCAAGCATCATTAACCTTGAGCTAAAAAGCGAAGGCGAAACCCTAACTTACGAAGGCTCATACACAGCAGACCATAACGGACGCTACGCCTACGGCATTCGTGTTATGCCCATAACCGATGGCCTTGAATCACCCCTAGAAAGCGGATTCGTCCTTTGGGGATAGTTTTTAGGCTATATAATTATAATTGTTTTTAAGAATTTCTGGGGAAACTTTTCTGAAGAAAAGTTTCCCCAGACCCCTTCAAAAAACTTTATCTGAGAATAAAATTCCTCATTAACCGTAAACCCCGATTAACTCCAACCCATCTTTTTTCAAAACTTTCTTAAAGCCTTTTAATCATATCATTTTTACTATTACACTAAAGCAGTAGTTTTTGGTATATTATGATTTTTTAAGGACTAAGTACTTTCCTAAAATATCCTGAAGGGATATTTTAGGCA
>CAYJCI010000027.1:0-16562 GCA_964368595.1 uncultured Desulfovibrionaceae bacterium | reverse complement strand
TTTCTGATGGCTGTTATTGATATTAAAATAGCAGACAATATACCTAAATAACTATACATATTTTCACCACTTAAAGCAGCACTTAAACCAAAACCACCACCAATAACAATGGCTAAAGACATGGTATTAGCATGTAAATTATAGCGTTTGTGCAGTAGCATACCCATAAAGACTGGGGCAACCACTCCACACACATAAATATCATTTGCCATAAGTAGTAATTGCAAAATACCCTTGCCGCTAAGTGCAAGCAAAATCCCGCCAAGTCCCATAGCTATTATGCATAACCTGCAAGTCATGGTGCTTTGCTTTCGTAAAATATCATTACTACAAATAGTTGCGGCAGTGACAAGGCTTGAATCCACTGAAGAAATAAGAGCACTAAAAATACCTAAAAATGCCAATATACTAGCCCATGCTGGCAGTTGCTCAAAAAGCACTGTTGTTAAAATCATTTGTGCATCCATATTTGGCATGTCACTTGTGATAAATGCTCTACATATTATGCCCACGCTAACAATGAGCACAGCAGTAACAATTAACCAAAAAACAGCTAAAATAGCACCTTTTTTTGCAGTTTTACTATCTTTTGCACTATATAATCTACCAAAAAGCATGGGGCAGACAATATAACTACCACCAAGAATTAATAGAAAATATGAAAATTTGCTAAGTGGAAAATCTGCATTTACAAATTCAAGCGGCACTGCAAGCAAAGGGTTTTGCATATCATTATTATATATGGATACTGAAAGTAAAATCAAAGCTAATAGTAATGCACACATGAGCAATATATATTGAACAACATCACTTTTAATAACAGCAGCTTGCCCACCAATACACGCATATATAATTACAATACCTGCACCAAGTAAAAGGGCTAGAGTTTTATTATCAAAAACACTTAAAGCATTCACCAAAGGCATGGGCAAGCTTGCCAAAGCATCTGGCATTAAAGGCAAAATAAGTGTAGCCATAGCACTAAGCTGGGCTGACGTAATTGCAAGCCATGCTAAAATAATGATTATGGAGGCTAATGGCCTAGCAGATGCACCAAGATAGGTGCTAATCATCTGTGGTAAAGTGTATGCCCCACTTTCACGCACCTTAAAAGCCAGAAAAAACGCCAAAATACAAAGCCCAATGGCTCCTGTGCCAAGCCACCAAAAAGCAGGCGTACCCACTTGCCAAGCAAGGCCAGCCATACCAATGGTTGCAGAACCTCCAACACAAGATGCCACTATGGAAAGAGCAACCTCTTTAGCTGATGATTGCCTATTGTTTACTAAAAAATATTCATAAATACTATGAGCAGAGCTTTTTTTGCGCATGGAATAAAAAGAAAATGCACAAAGAAATAATGCATACACTAATAAATAACTCATTATTTATACAAACCTTTTACAATAGATTTTGTTATTACACTGGTCAAAAGCTCAATGTGAGCTGTGCTAGCAATGTAGGGTGGCATAATATATATTAAATTAGAGAATGGGCGAACCCATATATTATTTTGCACAAAAAATTCTTGTAATGCTTGGGTGTTAACATTTTTTTGCATCTCCACAACACCAATGGCGCCAAGCACCCTTACATCCTTTACACCCTCAAGGCCCCTGCAAGGCGCAAGGCCCTGTTTTAACTCTTGCTCTATCCTGCTAACCTGCGCTTGCCATTTGTTTTGGACAAATATATCAAGTGAAGCTTCTGCCACAGCGCAAGCAAGCGCATTAGCCATAAAGGTTGGCCCATGCATAAAGACTTGATTATCAGCACAAATGCCAAGAGCCACATCCTCAGTGCAAATAGTTGCGGCAAGGCTCATAAATCCACCAGTTAAAGCCTTACCCACACAACAAATATCAGGTACAATATTGGCCCATTGTGCGGCAAATAGTTTGCCAGTTCGGCCAAATCCTGTGGCAATTTCATCAAATATTAAAAGTACACCATGGCTTTGGCAAAGTTCATGTAGGCGAATTAGATACCTTGGGTCATAAAACCACATTCCACCAGCACCTTGCACAATTGGCTCAATAATTACCGCTGCTAACTGCTCACCATATTGTCTAAATGCTTGCTCAAGCTCTTGTAAACATTCATCATTAAAATTATTATTTTGTGAGCCATCAAAGGGGCATTGTGGGCGTGAAATAAAAATATGTTGACTTAACACATGGTTAAATAATGTATGCATACCATTTATGGGGTCGCACACACTCATGGCACCCATGGTGTCACCATAATAGCCACCACGTGGGCTTAAAAATTTAGTTCGCTTGTTTTGCCCGCGCCCTTGTTGATATTGCAAAGCCATCTTAAGAGCCACTTCCACAGCAACAGATCCAGAATCTGCCCAAAATATACGTGAAAGGCTTTTAGCCTGCTCATTTGTATGTAGCAAGCTTAAAAGCTTTTGTGCTGCCCTCACTGCTGGGGCATGGGTTAAACCACCAAACATAACATGAGGCATAAGCTCAATTTGCATTTTAGCAGCTTGTACAAGTTCATCTCGCCCATAACCGTGCACAGCACACCACCATGAGGCCATGCCATCCACAAGTGGTTCTTTTTTATTTTGCAAATAAATATGCATACCCTTAGTGTGGCTTACTTCATATACAGGTAAGGGAGAAATGGCAGATGTATAAGGGTGCCACAAGTGCTCCCTATCCCAATCAAGCAAATTTACATCACTTGTTGTAGAATTTGAATTTTCATTTAACCAAGTATCCACTAAAAGCTTGGCTAGTGGAGCAAGGTATTCTGCGGCTTCTTGCCAAACTTGCTCAACGTTTACAGCATTATTTTTTGCAAGGCCTTCCAGATAAGGTAAAGAAAATATGGGAATATGCGGAAACTTATCTTCAAGATATTGAATATTATCTTGTTTTATTAATGTAATGTCAGAATTTTCTTTCTCTATGCTTATAATGGCAAGAATATGCAAGCCACTGTTTTGCAAAACCTCAATGCTAAGCAAGGTATGGTTTAATGCTCCTAAAGTGTTTTGCATAACCAAGATGACCGGCAAGCCCAATGCTTGCATAAAATCAAGGCTAGTTTCGCCTGAATTTATGGGCACACAAACACCACCTGCACCTTCAATTAATAATGCAGTATCCTCTCTGCACAAATTTTTTATTTCTGCACATAGGTCTTGAACACAAAGATTTTTATTTTCTTGTTTTGCGGCTAGGTGTGGAGAGGCTGGAAGGTCAAAGCTATTTAGAGTTGTTGGCAAAAACTCTTTTGGAATTTTAACTGAGCTTAAGGCTTTATTATAAATTGCACTATCAGCTTCTAAGTGCAATTTATCTTCCATTACGCCAGTTTGAATGGGTTTTAAGGCAAGATAGGCTTTAAAGCTATTGCTATGCCAAGTCCAAAGAGCAAGGTTAAGACTTGCGGTGGCAATAGTTTTGCCAACGTCAGTCCCTGTACCTGTAATAAACACGCCTTGTAGTTGTTTTGGCATAAAAATATTATAAAAAAGCCCGCATTAAGCGGGCTTCTTTATCTTATAAAAGATAAAATAAACTATGCTTCTACGCCGATTTTATTAACAGCAGCAGCTAAGCGAGAAATTTTACGGGCAGCTTTTTTCCAGTGCATTGCACCCTTTGTAGCAGCCTTATCCAAAACGGAATTAGCCATTACTAAAGCTTGGGTTGCAGCTTCTTTATCATTACTTTGAACAGCCGCACGAACTTGTTTAACAACATTTTTTACTCGACTACGAGCAGCACGATTACGCTCAGCACGAACAAGACTTTGCTTGTGACGCTTGATGGCAGACTTATGGTTAGCCACATTTTCCTCCAAATAGTTGAAATATACGATACTTAAAGCCTACACATTTGGCCAAAGCATTTTTGCATTAACGAACGTGTGTAGCTATCCTCTTTTTAAACACTTGTCAATAATTTTTTTGCAATTACACCTGCAAAGCTGAAAAATCTGCAAAATTACCCATTCTATCCATAAGGGCTTTTAGCATATTTAGGCGGTTTGTGCGTAGTTTTTCATCATCACACATAACCATAACGCCATCAAAAAATCCATCCACCGCTGGACGAATATCAAGCAAAAGGTTTGGAATATCTTGAAAATTATCCTCAGCCCAAAGTTTATCAAAACGTGGCAAAGCATCATCTAAAGCCTTTGCCAAAGTTTTTTCTGCATCTTCTTGTAAAAGCTCTGACTGGTATTTACCATTAAGCGCCTGTTCGCCACCTTGTTTACGTACAATGTTTGATACACGCTTAAATGTTTGCACAGCCTCAGTATAACGCTCACTTTTTTGTAGCATTTCTAGGGCTTCAAGGCGTTTTTTAGCTGCCCATACATCATGGCTATTGGCATTTAAGGCAGCATCAACTAATAATGTATCTGCACCTTGACCTTGCAAATAGTTTTTAAGACGAGCAGCAAAAAACTCATTAAGCTTTGTTAAGCATTCATCAGCTGAAAGCTTCCAAGCTTTTTCACCATACAGCTCATGGGCTTGCTTAAATAGTTTTTGAATATCAATACGCAAGCCAAATTCAAGCATGCAGCGAGCAATGCCTAAAGCTGCACGACGAAGGGCATGTGGATCTGCTGTACCTGTAGGTATCATTCCAAGGCCAAAACAACCAACAAGGCTGTCTGCCTTATCAGCAATGGAAAGCAATGCACCAAGCAAGCTTGAAGGCACTGGACTGTCTGGCCCTGCTGGTAAATATTGCTCTTTAATGGCTAAGCACACGTCCGCATGCTCGCCCTTTTTATCAGCATAAATACCGCCCATAATGCCTTGTAAGGTGTCAAATTCACCAACCATACCAGACACAAGGTCAGCCTTTGAAAGGCGTCCTGCTCTTTTGGCATGCTCAGTTTCAGCATAGCCGCATTCAGTGGCAAGCCATGCACAAAGATTGGCAATGCGTTTTGTTTTGTCACCCATTGAGCCAATGGGACCAATAAATATTACAGAATCTAAGCGATCAAGCCAATTTTCAAGGCTTTCTGCCAAGTCACTACGCCAGAAAAATCTTGCATCTTCAAGGCGAGCACGCAACACACGCTCCCAACCTTTTTGCACAATACCTTTGTCCAACGGAGTCATATTAAGCACAGTTAAAAAATGCGGCAAAAGATTACCATTTGCATCTTCAACACCAAAGCTCTTTTGGTGGCTCTGCATGCTGGTTAATAAAACCTCACGTGGCACTTCTAAAAACGATTCATCAATATTGCCAAGTAAGGGGATGGGATGCTCGCATAAGCCTTGAACTTCGTCTAGCAGGCTATCTTTCCAAAGCACAGTACCATTAACAGCCTTTGCTTGCTCATTACCATTATTAATGATTATCTCACGGCGTTTATTTGCCATGGGTTCAATGCCGCCATCATTACGAATAACATCAAGGTAATTTTTAGCATTATCAATGGATATGTTAATGGAATTATCATTATTTTTTGTATGGATACGATGCCCCCAAGTGATGCGGTCAGATTGAATATGACCAACTTCAAATGGTACAATTTGCTCGTCAAAAAGAGCAAGAACCCAACGCAATGGTCTTGCATATTGAGTACTATGTGCCCCCCAACGCATTTTTTTAGCAAAAGGTTGAGCTAAAATAATTTGCGGGCAAATTGTGCTGAGCAAATCAGCAGTTTTTGCACCACCCATGCGTTTTTTAACAGCTATATATGGGCCTTTGTCAGTTTCAAGAGTAAAAATTTGCTCAAGGCTAACGCCATTAGTGCGCAAAAAGCCTTCCAAAGCCTTGGTGGGATTATTATCAGCATCATAGGCCACACGCACAGGAGGGCCAGATATTGTTTCTTCCTTTTCTTGCTGGATAGGGGCAATATCTTCAACCATTACCACAGCTCGGCGTGGAGTGCTAAAAACTTTAATCTCACCATATGCAATGGCGTTTTCATCAAAAGCCGCTACAAAACGGTTATAAAGTTCACTTTCTTGAGTTGGCAAAAAGCGTGCTGGTAATTCTTCACTACCAATTTCTAAAATAAATAAAGACATATGCTATCTTCCTTTTAACATTGGATATTCTAAAGCTTCACGCTGAGCCGCATACAGTTTTGCAATACCAGATGCCAGCGTACGAACACGCCCAATATAGCCTGTACGCTCAGTAATAGAAATAGCTCCCCTTGCATCAAGCAAGTTAAAAGTATGTGAGCATTTCAAACAATAATCATATGCAGGCCAAGGCAAGCCAAGCTCAACCAACTTCTTGCCTTCAGCCTCATAGGAGTTAAAAAGCTGCAACAGCATCTCAGCATTACTTTCTTCAAAATTATAGCGAGATTGCTCCACTTCATTTTGATGATAAATATGCCCATAAGTTACATGCTCATTCCATTTAAGATCATAAACAGATTCAACACCTTGTAAGTACATGGCAAGACGCTCAAGGCCATATGTTAGCTCAACACTAACTGGGTTTAGATCTAAGCCACCAACTTGTTGAAAATATGTAAATTGAGTAACTTCCATACCATTTAACCAAACCTCCCAACCAAGGCCCCATGCGCCAAGTGTCGGGGATTCCCAGTCATCTTCCACAAAGCGAATGTCATGCTCTTTGTCGTTAAGGCCAAGGGCTGCAAGGCTTTCTAAATATAACTCTTGCACATTTTCTGGTGATGGCTTGAGTATTACTTGATATTGAAAGTAGCGTTGCAAGCGATTTGGGTTTTCACCGTAGCGTCCGTCTGTTGGGCGGCGAGATGGCTCAACATAAGCCACATTCCATGGCTCTGGCCCAATAACACGCAAAAAAGTATGCGGGTTAAATGTTCCTGCGCCACATTCCACACCACTTGGCTGCTCAATTACACAACCACGCTGTGCCCAAAAATTTTGAAGAGTTAGGATAATATCTTGAAAGTACATTTTGCATCCTTTACTTAATGTATTTATAAGTTATTATTGATAAATTAAGCCATTGCTAATATTGTATGCGATAATACAACATCATATTATCCCATAAAGCAAGTGCATAAAATTTTAATACTAAACGCGCTTAAAGCGCCCTTCATCCCATGCGATGCCAAGATGATATTGCACAAAACCATCAATAGCTTTAAAGCAAGCTTGGCGCTCGTCAAAGCTAAGTGAGTTTACATTCCAATCAAGTGGTGATTTTTGCCCCACTCTATGCATGGCTTTTAGCGTATTTGCAGGTAATCTTAAAGTATAAGCTGTATGCACGCCGCCAGCACAATTCATGCAACGAGCTGTGCCCTCATCCATATAAAATATAACATTTTCATCAGCTAGTTCTTTTGCGCAAGAGTTACAAACATTTAATGCTGGTGCAAAGCCTTGCTCGCAAGCCATTCGCAAGCGAAAAAGCACTGGATATAATGTGTGTGGTTGCTCTTCTTTTTCAAAAAAGGCAAACATCTCTTGCATAAGATCATAGGCAAATTGAGTAGAATCTTGTGTAATGCCTATAACTTCTAAAAACCTAATGCAATTCATGAGCATGCCAAGGCGTGCCCAATTGGTGCGCAAATTTTGTGGCCCATGCACGAGCACCCCTTCCTCCATGGATAAAAATTGCCCATTGCGTGAACTTTTTATCCTACAAGAAAGAGTATTTAAAACATCAAGGCAGCCACAAAAGCGATGCCGACTGCGACTGCCACCAAAAGCAAAAACTGTCACCAAACCTCGTTTGCGAGAAAGCAACCTAAGCCACATATCTGACTCACGAAAACGCCCCACATGCAAAACAATGACAGAATCATTCCACTCCACAAAAAAACCTAATAAATAAACTTATTAAACTGGTGGAAAGGTTAAGGTTTTTACCTCGCCTTCGCGGCCTGGTATTGGTGTTTCTGCGCCATTATAACGAATACGAACACCGCCAGCATTGCCAAGTTTTAAACTCAAATTATCAGTAAAAGTAAGGGCAAATGTATCCCCTGCTTGTAAGGAAAACTGCCTCGTGTCTGAATCGTCTGCTTTTGAATGCACCCAACATTCTGCAACAGCAGTAATAATAACCCTATGTGGGCCATCCATTGGCTGATTTTTTGTAGTAACAGCTTGCTCTACTTCGGATACATTACTAGCGCTTGTGCTCTCATCATTATTTGATGTAGCTTGTGTACTACTCTCCACAACAGCTTGAGCGCTACTAGTATTAGCTTCAGCCTCATTAGTATTGGCTGAACTATTTTCAACGCTTTCAGTCTTATTGATATTTTGCTGATTTTTTTCAGTAGCTTGTTCGCTGTTAGTTGCTTGCGTAGTTTCTTCTAACTTTTTTTTTGAAGATGTTTCACCACTTGTGTTAGTTTTTTCAACTTCCACATTAGCAGGGACAGCTGGCGCAGGCTGGGCAGTAGTTAAGTGATCTTTTTTAATTTTAGAAAATAAATCAGCATCACGATTTAACCATATAAATGTTCCGCCTGCTATGCATAAGCATAAGAAAAGCACAAAAAGAATCTTACTTGCACTAATGCTTGGGCCACGATGCACATATTGAGATTCATTATTTGAAGGATCTTCACTGGCATCGTATAATTCTTCAACTAAAAGCATTTCGTCAGTATCAAGACCAAGCAACTTTCCGTAAGAAATTACAAAACCGCGAACGTAAACACTGTGCGGCAAAGCATCATCATCAGCACATTCCAAAGCTCGTAAAACACGAGCGCTGATTTTTAAACGATGTGCAACATCATCAATGCTTAAACCTTGCTTTTCACGCTCTGCGCGTAAAATGCTACCTAATTCTATAAAAGTCATACCCATATTATTCTTCTTTATTATATTATGTTAACTACATGCGAATATCAATTATAGCTTTTTTGCGTAATTGAGTAATATATTCGTCAAAGCGCTCTTTTAGCTTAGGTTCGCGTAAGATATTCTCAATTACTGGCTTTGCTTCTTCAAAGCTCATAACTCCGCCATCAGAAGCCGCTTTAACTAGCTTAAATTGTGCTTTTTTACCACCAAGATTAATTACTGGTGTAACACCACCCTCACTAAGGGTGCTAATTAGTTTTACTAAATTGGGATCAAGCTTACTTGAAGGAACATGCCCCAAAACTCCACCATTAGCTCTGTTAGGACCAATGGAAATTTCACTGGCAATTTGCTCAAACTTACTAGTATCTTGAGCTATTGTAGCGGCATGTTGCTCTACATTGGAGCTATCTGGATAAATTAAAAGAGCTAATACTGGGTCAGGGCTTTGCTTAAGTTCGCTCTTATTAGTATCATAATAGGCTTGAACTTCTTCAGGACTAACAACAACTTTACGCCCAACCATCATTCCCATTAGCTTTTGACGAGTAATAGTACTATGAATGCGAGAGCGCAATGTAGCAGGGGTTAAACCCTCAGCAAGTAGGCGCTTTTCAAAACCTTCTTTAGATAGGTTGCTTTGCTGCATAATGCGAGAAATTTCAGCATCAACTTCAGAGTCAGTTACTTCAACTTTATGCTTTTCAGCCTCATTGATAATTAAAATTTCAAGAATCATATTATCAAGAGTCTCTTTATAAATTTTTTCAATTTGCTCTTTATGAGCTGAATTTTTTGTGCTAAGTTTAAGTTTTTTTATGTCAGGTAATGCAGCTTGTTGAACGTCATAATAAGAAATCATATCTCCATTAACTACAGCAGCAATTTTATTTATAGTTGCGGCCTGGGCAATAGACATAGAAAAAAGTAAGCAAAATAAGGTAAGTAGTGTTTTTTTCAAAATAAAACCCTCATAATTAATCAATTTATAAAATACTTCGTAACAACTTAAAGCAATATAAGCTCTTTTTTGATGAGATGCAATTACATTTTAAGCCACCACGTGAATAGTAAAAGCTAAAACTACATAATTTCTTTAATCAAATGGGTTGAAATCTTCACTTCAAATTTTTGTGCACTTTGCTCAAGCCATGTGTACAACAGTTCATCAAGACGCTCCTCAACCAATTGATTTTCAATATATGAATATGCTCTGGTTATGGAAATATCTTCACCATCATTTATTTTTATTAAACAAATTCGATTAAAACTTTCATTTTCTTCAAAAATATCTGTACAATCTAGCGGAGTTAAATTTAAAATAGATTTTTTGATATCTTGGGGCATCGCACTTTCTTTTAATGTAAGGCTATACTGGTCAACCTTTGCATCTTTATCTAACAATTCTTGCAAATTATTAATGTTTTCAAGATTTTCCTTAGCTTCACTTGAAGCCACTCGTAGCGTATAGGATTTAGCAAGGCTAAACTTTTTTCTATTTTCGGTATAATATTTTTCAACCTCTTCCACTGTGGGCACATAGGCCGTGTGCAAAGATAAATCTTTAAATAAATTAAGAGCCAATTGATACTTTAATAATACACGCCATGTGTCAACATTTATTGCATTTTCAGTAACATACTTATCAAATTCACCCTTTGTATAACCTTCAAGCACAGTTTTTTCATACTCTGCAACTTGCTCGTCAGTGATAGCGTAGCCTTTGCTTTCAAGGTCCTGCAATATAATTTCATACAGGATGATAGTAGAAAGTGTTGCGCCGTACTGCTTACGCAATTTCTCAAGCGAGGGCTTGCCTTGATAATTAAAGTCTGTAAATTCAATTTCTTGCAAGGATTGAACAGTATGCAAGGTAATGCTTTTACCATTCACAGTGGCAACCACATTATCAGGTAGTGGCTTTTCATAACAGCCACTGAGGAAAAATACCCCTAATAATATTAAACTAATTTGCTTTAAACGCACTGTCTTACCCCATTAATGTACTATATCATGACATTATCTACACACTATAACAAAAAAAAGCCCATATTAAAAGACTTTTTCTGGCTCTGAGGCAGGTTTATCAATTTTTAATGTACTTAAAAACACGCCAATATCCTCTAAATTAGTAGATAATGGTTTATTATTATCTTCAAGTTTTATTTCAATACCTGCTGGTGGCAACAATCGCATATTGCTGTTTTTATTGATATAATCCATAAGTTTTACAACATCAATATCCTGTTTGCCTTGTTCCCAATGTATTGCGATTTTATTATTAAAAATATCTGCCTTACGTGCTCCAAGTGTGCCTAGATGTTGTTTCAGACTTAAAACTGCTAAAAAATTCTCAAATTCTGGTGCAAATGCTCCAAAACGATCACGCATCCCTAGGGCTATATCCTCCCTTGCTGCTCCACTAGTAGCAGAGCTTAAGGATTTATAATAACGCAGACGTTCACGCCCATCTTGGATATAAGACTCTGGAATATTAGCAGCAATGCCAATATTCAGCTCAACTTCTGGATTAAGTTCAGCCCCAGTGCCTTTAAGCCTATTCACAGCCTGCTCAAGCATTTCAAGAAAAAGGTCTAAACCAAGGCGAGTCATATGCCCAGATTGTACTTCACCCAAAATATTACCAGCACCACGTAAACGCAAATCCTCCATGGCAACTTGGAATCCAGCGCCTAAGTAGTCTAAATCTAAAATAATTCGCATTCGCTCACGAGCAATGTCAGATAATCTGTGTTCTTCTGGCACAACAAAATATGCATATGCCTGCCTGTCAGAACGGCCAACCCTACCCCTGAGTTGATAAAGCTGCCCTAAACCAAACATATGAGCTTGATCCACAATTAAAGTGTTGGCCCTTGGAAAATCAAGCCCAGATTCTACAATGGATGTACACACAAGCACATCAAGCTCCCCATGCCAAAATTTATGCATGGTTTCCTCAAGGCTTTTTTCAGGCATTTGACCATGCGCCATGGCTATACGAGCTGTGGGCACTAACTTGCGCACATAATCCACTGTGCGTTCAAGGCCTTGCACTCGATTATACACCCAAAAAATCTGCCCCTCACGTGCTATTTCCCTTTCAAGTATACCTTTAAGTGTTTGCCCGTCACGCTGTAAAATAGCGGTTTGTACTGGTTTGCGTTCAAGGGGTGCTGTTTCAATTACCGATAAATCCCTTATGCCAGACATGGAAAGTTGAAGTGTTCGTGGAATTGGTGTTGCAGTAAGGGTTAAAGCATCAACATTTTTCTTCATGGCTTTAAGCTTTTCTTTATGCCTAACTCCAAAGCGTTGTTCCTCATCAAGCACTAATAAGCCTAAATTCGGCAAGCTTACGTCTTTTGATAATAAACGATGCGTACCAATTAAAATATCAAGTTGCCCCTTAGATGCTGCTTGCAGGGTTTCTGTTTGTTTTTTCTTAGTTACAAAGCGGCTAAGCAAGCCAACATTTACAGGAAATCCTGCTAAACGCTGCCTAAATGTTTGAAAGTGCTGCTCAGCAAGAACAGTTGTTGGGCAAAGCAAGGCAACTTGCCTGCCTTCAGCAGCTGCCCTAAATGCGGCACGTAGAGCTACCTCTGTCTTACCAAAACCCACATCACCACAGACTAATCTATCCATTGGCTGTGGCTTTTCCATATCATTTAGCACGTCTTGAATGGCTTTTGCTTGGTCTGGAGTTTCTTCAAAGCCAAATGTGGCCTCAAACTCAGCATAAAGTTCATCTGGTGGATTATAACGAAAGCCTTTAGCAACCTTTCTAAATGCATACATTTCAACAAGATCTGCGGCAATTTGCTCAATGGCTTTGCGAGCTTTTTCCTTACTACTTTGCCAATTTGTGCCGCCAAGCCGATCAAGCGTTGGCTCGCCATCACCACCCTTAAAAAGTTGAATTAAACCAAGACGATCAGCAGGGACATAGAGTTTATCAGCACCAGAATATTCAAGTAATAAAAAGTCATTGGCCGCAGCCCCAACATCCATACGGAATAAGCCCTTGTAGCGTGCAATGCCATAGTCACGATGGACGAGTAAATCACCAATATTTATATCATTAAAGTTATTTAGCCCTTTAAATGCTCCAGAAGGTGTGCGATTATGTTTTTCAGCTTTAGGGTAAATAATGTCCTCACCTAAGATAAGCACATTATCCCACAAAAGCTCTGCCCCACTACGCCAAGGAGAAATTAAGGCATATGTTCCTTGAGTTTCAGGCATATAGCGTAAATGAGGGATTATGCCATCTTGCTCAGCAAGGGCAAGAAATTTTGCTCTACTACGCTCACTGCTAAATGAAAGTATCACTTGACGTTTATCGCGTTGCCATTCTTTAAGGCCAGTTACTAAGTGTTGCCAAGGTCTGTCTTTTGCTCCAGCTATAGGGAAAAGCGTTGCAAAATCATGAAGTTGCCGTTCCTTTAACTCCACAGACTTTGCATTATATTCACCACCACCCATAACTAAGGGCTCTTCATAAATAACTTTTGCCTTATCTAGCATAGATAGTACACTATCCGCATCACGCAAGACCATGCGAGCAGGTTGAACCACTGTCATTTCATCTGCTTCTAAGCTTTCTGCCATGGTTCGTGATGCACTTTGTATGTCATCCTCTACATCGACCTTACCAGGCAAAAGCCAAACTACGTCCTTAGGCAGCCACTCTTCAAGCACGGTTGGGGCGTCATAAAATACACCAGGTAGTAAATTATGGCCCCCAGCATTTAAATTTTTCTTAAAGTCATGGATGAAGTTTTCATCAAGCAAGCCTTTAGTTTGCATGCGTTGCCAACGGTCTAATGCCTTGTTATACCAAGCATTTGATATGGACATTGGTGGGATTAAAGTGACTTCATCAATATTTTCTAATGAGCGTTGCGAAGTTTGGTCAAACATGCGCATATCTTCAAGTAAATCGCCAAAAAACTCTAGGCGAATGGGCTTTTCATAACCTGCTGGGAAGATGTCTAAAATATCGCCACGCCTAGCTAAATCTCCTGGGCGAGTAACCATTTGCACACGCTCATAGCCCCAAGTCACAGCTTGTTCAATGAGTAAGTCGGGCGAAATTTCACTACCCTTATTCATGCATAATTCATGCTCATTAAAAAATTGACGAGGCATGTATTTTAATAAAATATTATCAATAGTTAAAACAAGGCAACTTGGCTTTTCATATTGTAAAGCATAAAAAGTAGACATGCGCTCAGCCCAAGCTGAACCATGCCCAGTATGTAAAGCACCAGAGGGTAAAAATAGCAAAGAAGATTGCCACTTTGCAGAACTTATTTTTTGATTTTGCTGTGATAAATCAGGGGAAAAGAGAGTTAAAAAACCCTTTGCGGCGGCATATTCCTCTCTATTACGCACAACAATAACAGAACTTTGTCCATCTTGCATGCATTGCAAAGCTAAACGACAGCGACTAGCCATGCCGCTATGCATGATGTGGCATTGCTTGTGACTTAATATTTCTTGAAGGATTGACATATAAATTACACTTTTAGCTTATACAAAAACATATTTATGTTTTAATATTTACTAATTCAAATGTTGTCTTGTGTGGCAAAGCTAGCAGATTCAAGCTTTTTGCATCAATTAATTAGGAATAAGAACGAAGGGCATTGTAGTATAGTTTCTATATTTGTAAAGCCATTTTTATTTTTATAACTATTTGAATATAAAGTATAAATACATCAGGACACAATTATTTTGAAAATGTTTTTTGTAAAGCCTCATTAAGCATATATTGTGTATAAATATCGCGTAACACCACTGGGGCAGCGGATTGAAAACCAGTATTAAATATGGCAGTTAGAGGAATACTGCTACTTTCAAGTGCTTGCAATAAAGCCTCACCCTCTGGATTATTACGAGTAATGTCAACTCGCACTAACTTTACATTATATTTCTTTTGAATTTCGGTTAGATAATCTGAAGTCAGCACTGTTTTTTCCACAAACTTACAATTGGGGCACCAGTCTGCTGTAAATTCCACTAACATGGCTTTTTTACCAAGGTCAGCCTTAAAGGTTGCAGGGTTAAAATCATGCCATTTAACTGCTTGTGCTGGTGGACTGCTCACATAAAAAACCATGCTAACAATACATATTAAAAAACCTAAACTAAGTAAAATACGCCTTACTTTTGGGGCATTCAGTCCGCCAAATTGCCCCCATAACCAGCCAGCAAATGCTAATATAATTAAAGCAATCAACATGGATATGTGCAAATCTTTCGGCAGGATAGTAAATAGATACAGAGCAGTAGCTAAGAGGAAAAAGGCAACCAAACGTTCAATAACATTCATCCAAGCACCAGGGCGTGGTAAAAACTTCGCCAATTCAGGCTTAATGGCTAAAATTAAATAAGGAGTACTCATGCCAGCACCCACCGCCACAAAGACCAATATTAATGTATTAAGAGGCTGAGTAAATGCCCAGCTTAATACGCCGCCAAGCAAAGGTCCACTACATGGTGTTGCAAGTAAGGTGGTTATCATACCAGTAGTATATGCTTGTAATTTTGGTGACTTAATTTCATTTGATTTAAGATCAATAATGGGCAAAGTAAAAAGCCCAAACATGGAAAGGGAAAGTAAAAAGATTAACACAAGCATTGAAACGACAAAGGTTGTGTTTTGGTAAAATTCACCCCAAATAAGGCCAGCAGAGCCTAAAAGTACAGCAAGTATAAGAAATAAACTTAACATACCAGCTGCAAAAAATAGGTTTTGACTCCTAAAATCAGCAAGATTACTTGCTTTCATACCATCCCTTGCCGCTAAAAAAGCACTAGCCTTGAGTGCAAGTACGGGAAAAACACAAGGCATTAAATTTAGAATTAATCCTGCTAAAAATCCCAAAATTAAAGCCTTATCCAAACTTGAAACCTCAAGTTCCACTGCAAAAATGCGCGGCGCAAAAGCCCATGTAAAGTTGTTATTTAATTCATTTTTTGGGATAAGTGTTGTACCTAGAGTGCTTAAGCTATTAAGCCCCATAGATACAGGCTGCATTTGAATACGCTCTTTGGCATCTTCCCAATCCTTATAATATGGTTGCTCTTGTAAGGAAGGTAGTACATGAGGAACTTCTAAGGAAATGGGTAGTGAAACTGGCAAGCAATGGTTTTTTGAGCAAAGCAAAAGTTGTAATGTGCCGTCAAACTTATCACCAGCCTTTGCAAGACCTAAATTTATAAATAGCGGAGTTTTATTAGTATATGATTGAATTATTTTAGATATGTCATAATAATCTCTTCGCTCTACCCCCAGTGGATAGCGAACAGCGAAAGCCTTATTTGAAGCATCAAGAACAGACAACACCACCGGACGAATGCTATTATCCTCCACATCTGTTGGGGCGTATGTGTAATACTCATCGGCAATATCAAGCCAAATTACTGCCCAAACATTGTCATTATCTTTAGCATATTCAAAACCTAAACCAAGGCCATTAGGCATGGAAGCTGCTGAATTGGCAAGAGAAAAACTCCCTGAACCAAACATTAACAGCATAAAAACAAAAATTATAGTTGAATAAAAATTACGATTTTGCATAGCGCCACGATATAATAAAATAAAAAAAATGTAAAAGCGCCTTGACTTCCAAAACCCGAAAGAATATAAATTCCTTCTCGCGTGGGTCATTAGCTCAATTGGTAGAGCAGTTGACTCTTAATCAATTGGTTCGGGGTTCGAGTCCCTGATGGCCCACCATAAATTTCAAGCCTTTACGGAAAA
>CAYJCI010000026.1:0-16948 GCA_964368595.1 uncultured Desulfovibrionaceae bacterium | reverse complement strand
GTCCATCAATGCCATTGGGCAAATTGTGCAAAAATGTAGCAGTAGCCCCATTTATATCATTACCAGCATTAGCGTTTGTGGTGCGTAAAGTACCGCCCGTAAGTGTGATACCACCTTTAGCGGTAAAGCTACCACTTTGCACATTTAAGTTGCTACCGTTTGTCAAATTTCCTTCAACGACGGTTGCACCATTTATATTAACTGTACCGTTATTTGTTAAAGTACCTGTAATACCACCATTTTGCAGATTTAGAACGCCGCCAGCATTATTGGTAGCATTGCCTTGAACAAGCACATTATTAGCTTTACCTGTAAGGGTAAGAGTGCCCAAGTTATTCATATTACCATTAACACCGCCAATAATTGCAGTGCGTCCACTGGCAAAAGTACCTTCGCTTGCAGTATCATCTCCAAGCACCACATTGTTTGGTAAGTCTGTACCGCTTTTAATATCTTCAAGGTGGACGTTTGCAGTGCTAATGCTAACACCTTCTAGCTGTAGTGTGCCCCCAGTAATCAAACCACTTGCTGTATCTAGTAGTTTTTCATACTCAGCATAGTGCATGGAACCAGACTGCCCTGTAAGAATAAGACTGCCGGCATTGGCAAGCATTTTCCCCACATTACCTTGTAATAATTTATCAACTGTAATATCTCCACCCAAATTAGCAAACGTTCCAAAATCTTCGGCCTTAGCTTTAAGCACACCATCTACACCAGTTTTAAAGGTTGCTGCACCACCATCCACAATAAGATTACCATTGCTTACATCCACAGTACCATTAGCTATATCAAGCGTACCACCTGCACCTATAGTCATGCTTCCACCACTTATGGTCACTTCACCACTTGCACCAGCAGTAGTATCACCAACAATTAAACTACCTGTGCTACTATAACCTCCGTTAAAGGTAGCTTGCCCTATAATTGTGCTTGTGCCAGTGTTAGTATATGCATCGTTAAAAGTTGTTTCACCACTAAAGCTGGCAGAGCCGCTACCTGTATACATACCGTTAAAATTGGTATTTCCATTGAATTTATTTGTTCCGCCGCTAATCGTGGTTGTTCCAGTAACAGTTAAACCATTATTAAAATTTGCCTCAGTGCCACTAAGTTTAAGGTCATGTAGAACATTTAAATTAGAACTTACAGTGATTTCACCTGTACTAGAGTTTGTAAGGCTGCCACCAATTGTACCAGTGCCAGTAATACCTGTACCAAGTATAAGCTTACCTTTATTTTCGATAGAGTCTGCAACAAGGGTAGTGCTACTTTTACCTGTAAGCGTGAGCTTTGCACCAAATGCAATTGTGGACTCAGTAATTCCTGGAGCTTCTGTAATATGCGAAAGAGTGACAGAATGTGGGCCTAAATCACCTGCGGTACGGCTTTCATCTTCTTTATCTAAGGTGTCATTTATATCTGAAAGGCTTGCGGCAAGAGCATACTCCACATGAGCAAGCCCTGCACCAAGGGTGAGAGCACCCACTATGGCAAGAGTGCCGAATGTATTTAGTAAGTGACATTTTTTAAGCACGGCTTTGTAACGATTAATTAAATTGCCGATAGCGTTTTTTGTAAGCACAAGTTTCTCCAATACGGTGTTTCATTAAAATGCAATAATTTTTTATTATAGAATCATGCATTATATTCTAGAAAATGTCAAGATTTTTGATTGTGAGAAGGTCCACACCGTTTAGTCATGCGCGTTCATAATTTGACGCTTGTGCAAATTTTATAGGTCAATTTTTTACCAGTTTGAGAGTGACAACATCAAAATAATTTAATTTTATATTCTTTTCTAAACTTTAATTTGCGGATGTATTTGGCACAGCTTATGCATTTGCTCAAGTATACGCCACATAATACTAGAACGTTTTTAGCATATACATGGCGGAGTTAAAAATAGTGTAATATATTAAATTTAAGGAAAATTGTTATGTCTACTCTTACATTACAAAGACCAGTCGCAGGCCAAACTCTAATTACCAATGCACAAATTGAAGATAGTTTGATATTTGACTTTAACATTGAAGAAGCCACACTTATCCGTAATGGCCAAGCCCTAACCATCACTTTTACCGATGGTGCTACTATTACTTTGGAAGGTTTCTACACTGGCTTGCCAGCACTCCCAGTTGAAGGGCAAAATATTGACTCTGAAGAATTTTTCGCACAACTTGGCGAGAAAATAATATCAACAACTACCCCAGATACTAGCACAAATAATAATGCAAATGGTGATACTAATGCTAATGCAAGCCCTGACGTAAATGCAAATACTGATGCAAGCACTGCTGATAATGCTACTACAAGTACTGATACAAGTACTGAAAATGGCAATGCTAGCACTAGCGCAGCTAAAGGTGGTGGCGGTGTAGTTCAGGCTGTCAACAGCTTATCACTGCAAGAAGATAGTAGTTTTGATAGTTTTGAACAAATAAGCTCTGCTCCTGCTGTAAGTCCTGTGGTGAATACGCAAAATGCACCCACTGTAACTATGCCTGTTACATCTGCAGCAGCAACTACCCCAAGCCCTGCGCCAGAGGCTGGCAACCCAAGCCCCGCGCCAGAGGCTGGCGTGACAGATCAATTTTTTACCCAAGGTGATGTTTTGGCAGCTGACCAAGGCTCAAGGATTAGCGGTAATATTTTAGAAAATGATACATTGCCAGAAGGTGTGAGTATTAAAAATATTATTGCCCCTGATGGCTGGCTTGCTTGCGATAATGAGGATGGTAGCATTACCTATACTTATGAGCATGATGCTCGCTCAACCTTTACAATACATGCTAATGGTGACTATGTGCTTACCACAAATATTGAAAATTTAAGCCTTAGCAATGTTATCTTTGGTTATGAAGTGATAGATGAAGCTGGCAATACATATGCTGGCGATGTTAGCATAGGCACTGCTGAGTCCTCCATACTTAATGTGGAAACTCTTGAAGGCAATTCTGCCTTGGTGACAACTGGTAATGGCAATAGTTATCTCCATGAATTTACGAGTTATGCATCAGATTCAGAAATAGGCAATCAACATGTAAATGGGATGCTACTTGGCGCTGGTGATGATATTATTAATGTGGAAAATGCCATCGGCTCTCAAACAAATCCACAGTTTGCTGGCGCAAATGATACTTTTATTTATGGTGACTCATTGCGCAATGAAGATGCAAATGCTGTTGGTAATGATGAAATTAACGTGACTAACCTTGATGGCACAAAAATCCGTGCCGATGGTAATTTATATGCTGGTGTTGTGGGTGGTGATGACACAGTGAATGTAGAAATTATGGAGGGTGGCTCAATTATAGGTGACGGTTGGCATCTATACGCTGGCTCTAGTGCTGGTAATGACCTCATAAATGTAGGCACCATGAATAATGGCGAAATTTACGGCGATGGAGTGAGCATTAACGGTGCAGTTCAAGGCGGCAATGATAGCATAAATATTGACACCATAGACACCACAATCAGCGGGCGCCAAGATGTTATTATTGATGGTGGGGTAGGCGACGATATTATTAGTGTCAACAATCTTAACACAGTTGGTGGTGATATTATAAAAATCAATGGTGGGGCAGGCAACGATACTTTTAATTATGATAGTAATGCCGATGATACAATGGCCCTACTTGGTAGTAATATTTATATTTCTGGTGATGTGAGCCAAATTACTAATTTTGAAGGTGTCAGCACTGGTGCTGGTAATGACCTTATTAAGCTTTATGACCGTGTGAATAATGAATTGAACTTTGAAAATATTTTTGTTGATGCAGGCGAAGATATGGACGTAGTCATGGCTAACCTAAGTAACTTTGATGAAATTTCAGCTATGATTGAAAATGATCAAATAGAAAATACCGAAGTTCTGGTACTTAGCAATGACTTAAACAATGCCAATACAAAGAGCGTTGATGACCTTTTGGGCAAGCTTGAAGGTGAAGGCGTCGATAAACATGACGATGGCTCCATAAGTTTTGATGATTCTTGGACTCAAGGTGAAAGCATTGGCGAGTATGAGAGTTATACTAATCAAGATCAAGACATAACCATCTTGGTTGCTAAAGCACAAATTGAAAATACTTTTATTTAATTAGTTGATTGCTAAAAAAGCTACGCCTTTAATTAACTTGGCGTAGCTTTTTTAGCATATGATTGATTGTTAAACAAATTCTGTACGCATAAGAATAGTATACATTTCGCCTTCTTGCTCTTTGTTATATTCAATATACTCATGCCCAGCAATTAAATGTCCATTGCCTTCCTGCCATGCAAAGTCTTCAGTTAAGTCTTTACCAGATGTTAATTCTTCTTGTAATTCTTGTGCTTTTTCAATGTCATCACCAAGCATAATAATTTCCATATTATTTAGGGATGAACCATCATTTTGTAACATGCCCTTTACTACATCAAGGTTATTTACGCCTGATAATAAAATATCAATGCCGTCGCCGCCATCAATGGCTAGTACGTCATCAAGGCTAAAGTCTTTTAATGTGATGATATCATTGCCACTATCAGCTAATATATTGTCATTTGCATTTGCGAAAATAACATCATCACCCATGCCACCAAAAATAATATTATTAGCTGCCAAGCTGTCATTATCAAGGTCAATTTCGTTAACTCTTGTGGCGGCGTCGTTTGAGTGTGTCGATACAGCGCTAAGCGGCTCACTACCTTTTGAAGAAGAATTTAACACTTTTACATCTATGGTAATGTCAGAACTTTCGTTATTTTTATCCACAAAGGTTAAATCAAAGGATGTATTGTGCTCAGCTTGTGCTGGATCTTGCTTTGCTGAATTTTCGGCATTTTTTACATCATCATGCACAGCCTCTGGCAATGTGTATTCATATTGCACACTGTAGCCTGTGTCTGCGCTGCCTGTTATGGATGTGATGATAACTGAAGCACCGGTACTAATTTCCCAAGATTTTGTTGTGTCATTCCAAGTGGCTAAGACTTCATCGCCCATTTTTACTTCTTGCAAGCCGTCATTGGATGTTAGCTCAATGGAGCCTTTAGCAGTTTCAGAATTTGTATCATCTGTTAAGCCCGCTTCGTCTACAGTTATGGGCTCTGCCGCAATGATGTTTGGGCCAAATGTTTCAGTTGTGCCGCTGATTGCCACATTGTGGCTTGCTTTATCGCCATCACCATCTGTGGCAGTAAATTCAAGAACAATGGTGTCGTCATATTCTTTATATTGTTCCACAGTCCAAGTGTTGGTTTTTGGGTCAAAAATAACCTTGGCATACAAGTTTTCTTGCAAGAACTGGTCAGGCGAGTCACCAAAAATAGCGTCATCAACCCCGTCATTATTATTATCTGAAATATGACCAATTAAGTAATATTGCTCGCCTGTTTCCGTTGTGAATAAATCAGACAATACAACAAGCTCGCCTTCAATTTGTAAAAATTTGGTAGTTCCATGAATGTCAGGGCTAATGGACATTTCAATGCTAGCAATGCCGTCATAAGCACTGGTGGCAAATGCGCCTTGCGTTGTGGATACAAGCAGGCCATCGTCATTTGTAATAGGTGTATTTGCTTCAAATGTATCTACATTTTCATATTTAAGGGTTTTGGATCCAAGGTCAACAAACTCACCCTCAGCATTTATATAACCCATTCTAATTTCGCGAGTTATGTTTTGGTCTACAGCTGTTGGATCTGCGTAGGCATCATTTTTATCGATTAGACTTTCAAGGCTTATGCCATCATCATGAATGCTTACGTTAATAGTAATGCTGTCCGCGTTATCACCACCGTTTGCAACTTCCTTCGCATCTTCAATGGTGATGGTGAAAGAGTCCACATTGGTGGCAAGCTCATTGCCTTGTGCATTGTTATCATGCCCAAGATATGGGTTTGTTTGGTCAAAGGTGTATTTTAGCGTGTATTCACCTGTATCTTCATTATAAACTAGGCTATCAAGGGTGATGGAGCCATAGCCTTTAACTGAATCAACGGTACTGCCAGTTAGTACAAAACTACCATTGGCACCGCTGCTGATTGTGTATTCTTGGTTGCCAATGGTAATTTTGCCACCCACCATACTTTCGGCTGAGGTAAAGACGATTGTACCGGAGGCAGAGGTTAAACCGGTGTCGTCAGTAGTGATGTGGGATGTGGATTTACTATCGTCTATGGAAACTATATCATTTTCACCATCAATGTTAATGGTAATGGTTGTGCTGTCTTCTAAATTGTGTGGGTCTTTATTCACTACATTGAAGGATTCTATTTGCTTTTCATCACCTAGAGCCTCTACATTGGCCTTTTGTTCAGCAGTAGCACCTTTTTCATAAGTGAAAGAACCATCGGTATTTACAGTTAGACGCCCATAAATTCCATCAAATACTTGTGTTTCAGTGATTGCAACATCATTTACATAAAGGGTTGAGCCGTCACTATCGACATCATCAAAAATAATATTACCGTTCACAATGCTGTCTGAAGCATCTTCTGTAACGCTATTGTCGTTATCTTCATAAGTTACATCAACTGTGGGGGCATCATTACTACCATTTACAGTTATGGTGATTTCCTCTTCAACAAGCCCACCATTACCGTCTGATACAGTAACTTTATAAATACCAGTTAGAACGTCATCCTCTTTAAGAGAATTTGCAAATTCATCATTTAATTCAAAGCTAATAACGCCATTTGAATAACTTAGTGTACCATAAAGGCTTAAGTCCACACCATTAGTATTTTCAAAGCTTACTGTTGGCGTACCAGCATTTGGGTCAATGATTTCAAAGTCAATGCTATCATGCAATACGCCAGAATTGTTGTGGCCAGATTCTGTTACTTCAAGTACTTTATCTGTAACTATAACTTCTAAAGTTTCTTCATCTTCTACAGGCCCTGCATTGTCGTCCTCATCACCTAGGCCATCAAGTGCAGCAAGGCCCTGCCCACTTAGGGGGGAGGCTTGTGAATTGTTACCTTCAAAGCCTTGGTCAAGCCTGCCCAAACTATCAATACCAGCATGCAAGTTACCCAATATAGTATCCACAGTAGAACCGCCACCTTGAGGGCTCGCTGCAGCACCAGCTGCAGGCATTAATTCTTCGCCAAAAGCATTGAAGAATTCTTCACCATCAACCTCTGCACCTTCAATGATAAATACTGGCATATTTTCAGAGTGATATGACACATAAAAATCAGTGAGTGAGATAGATGCACCATCTGTAAAGGTCATGACTAAGGCATCATCGTTACGAGTTAATGTGGTGGAGCTTGAGTCAAACTGTAAAACCAAACGATCTTCTGCTTGTGGTGACAATTCAATATTTTGCCCAGCTACTGGTTTTTGTAATAAAATATCAGCCATTTTAATAATTTCCTTTCTTAAAATCTTAAGCAATAAACGTACAAGATTATTTACGACGCAAGCTCGTTGCGAAGTTTAAATGGTCCTACTAAACTTACCTTATTATGGGTGGAACTAAGACGAAGTTGCGTATGTGGAATTAAACTTGATATTAATTCCACCATACGCACGACGAGGATAATATCCTCACATTATGGAGAGAAAAAATTCATAAACCCTAAACCTACCTTTCACATTGAGGCAAAAAAATTGTTGTTTGGAGCATAAATTACTCCCGTTTCATTTCGTAGTGAATAAGTATGTTTTAATTGTAAAGCTGTCAAGCGAAAAAATACTATTTTAGTATGTTTTTTTATTGTGTTGTTTTAGTGTGTTATGAATGTATTAGAGAAAGGATGTAATGAGCACTAGCTCTAGCAAGGCATCAGCGAATGCATAACTCATTGCATGTCTACAGTTAGAAATGCATTGTTAAGATTTGGTAGTTATAGGTCATATTTGCTCTAAATGCTTAGAGTAATTTTTCTAAGCCTTCAAATATCTCACCAAGGTCATTGGCCTTGTAGCAGGTATGAGTATCAATATAGGTTTGTGCTGCATTGATGATGGCAATTTTTGCGCCGTTTGCAAGGGCTATGCGTGGGATGTCTGCTGCGGGAAATACGGTTAAACTAGTGCCAAGTATGATTAAAAGATCAGCTTCTTTGCTGTGTTGCTCTGCCATTGATAGTGCATGCATAGGTAGCGACTCGCCAAAAAACACAATGTTTGGCTTAATTATGCCATTGCAATCATCGCAATATGGCACTTCTTGTTGTTCAAATTTAGCAAGAATTGCATCAAAGTCATATTCTTTGGCGCAATTTAGGCAAGTGTGCACTAAGGGGGAGCCATGTAGCTCAAAAACCTCTTTTGAGCCTGCTTTTTGGTGCAAAATATCAACATTTTGAGTGATAATTGCCTTAATATGCCCCATATTTTCAAGCTTTGCTAATACTTCATGTACAATGTTTGGTATAGCGGCTGTTGTGTATAAAAAATCCTTTGAATGCTTGTAATAGTAACTTGGGTCCGCTCTAAACGCGTGCACGTCAAACAGTCTGCCAGCGTCAATGTCTTTGCGGTGATAAAGCCCACCAACACCACGAAAATCAGGAATGCCAGAAAGGGTTGAAATCCCTGCCCCAGTAAGTACAACGCAATGTTTTGATTGAGTAATTAATTCCCAAAGTTTATCTATATTTTGTGCTGTCATTTTCTTACCCTTTGTGGTTAATGTTCAAGTAATTAAAAGATTACATTTTTATCTAAGTTCTGCCAAGAAAAATGCTTATAATAAAAATGTGCAAAACTTGACAAATTGCTAAAAAATAAGCAATATAAGATGCTTGTAACCGTAAGTGAATTTGCCAGTAAAATTTGGCTTATCTTATTGATATTGGGGGCTTTATGGATAGCTGCACATCTACTAATGACACTAGCAAGTATAGCTTTCTACACGAATTGTATGCCAATAATCCCATTCCTTTGGCTTGTGTTTCTTATGCTGGGCATATTCTTTATGCTACAGACTCTTTTTATGCGTATTTCAAAGTTAGCAATGCTGAAGGTTGCAGGGCTAAGTGGGCGCGTGATGAAGAGGCCGTTCCGCATACGGAAGCTCCTTCTAAGATTTTTTTGGATGCCCTTATTGAACAGTTTGACCAAGTACTTGAACAAGGTGTTAACAGCTTTACCTGGTGGCATGAGCAAGAAGACACAAATGCTAGAAACTGCGCAAATTACGTCGTTTCCAGCATATCATATAAAGATGAAAAAATATTTATAGTACAAATGGCTAGCGATTGCACAGGCTCAGGCGATAGCATGCAAGCTTGTGATGTTGCGGTTACCAATATTATTTATTCTGCCCATACCCCCATATGCCTTTGGAATGATAGCATAACAATGGCTGATTGTAATGAAGCATTTGCGTCGTTTTTGGGCTTTGAAAGAAGAGAAGATTGCTTAGTTGACCCTGGGCGTTGTTTCCCCGCTCATCAAGCTCAAGGCCGAGATTCATTGGAAATTTTTGCAGAGGAGTTTGAAAGATCCTTAAACATTGGCTTTAGTGCTTGCGAATGGTTATGGCAAGATATTGACGGCGATAATATACCAGTTAAATTATCCTTTTTGCGCATTCAGCATAATGGCCAAAGAGTAATTGCAATATTTAGCTATGATAGGCGTGAAATGCTTGTTTGTGAGCAAAAAGCCAAAGATGCTGAAGAATTATTGAAAAGCATTCTTGATAAAATGCCCTTCGGCGCAAATCTTTTTGATGAAAATTATGACTTGGTCTATTGCAATAACACTGCGCATAGGCTTTTTGGTTACGACAGGAAAAATGATTTTATTGCTAACTTTCACTCTTTGTCACCTGAGTTTCAATTAAATGGTGAGCGTTCATCCGTTGCTTTTAAGAAGATGATGGATAGAGCGGTTAAAGAGGGGTATATTAAATTTGAATGGCTGCATTTTGATTGTGATGGTGATGCCCTGCCGGTGGAAATAATTTGTGTTTTGACTCGTCATAAAAATGAAGAAATGATTTTGGCTTACACAAGAGATTTGCGTAATGTCAAATCGGTTGAGCAAAAAACAGTCATGGCAGAAGAGCGCAATGCCAAAACCATTGAAAATATCCCCCTTGGTATTATTTTTTGGGATAAGAATGGTGAAGTTTTTGATTGTAACCAAGATATTTTGCGCACATTCAAACTCAAAAATAAACAAGAATATATAGACAGCGTGCATTTGCTTTCGCCAAAGTACCAGCCAGATGGCAAGCTCTCTCGCGAATTGATGATGAATAATCATTTTAAAACACTTAAAGATGGTTATATGCGTTTTGAATGGTTGCATAATACCTTGGATGGCGAGCTAATCCCCATGGAAATTATCTTGGTTCGCTCAAAGTTTGGTAATGAAGATATAGTTATTTCATATGCCAAGGATTTGCGTGAGCTGAAAGCCACACAAGAGTTGGTCAAAGAGGCTGAACTACGTAATACCTTAATGCTTGATTTACTGCCTATGTGCGTGCACTTTTGGGATGAAAATTACAATCTTATCTATGCAAACCTTGAGTGCGCACACATTTTTGGTTTTGAGACTAAGGATGAATATTTAGCTCACTTCCACACAACCTTGCCAGAGCTTCAGCCAAATGGGCGCAATACACAAGAATTTTTGTTACAAACCATTGATGAATGCTTTGGCAAGGAAATGGTCAAAACAGAAATGCTTTGCGTTCACCCCTCAACTGGTGAAGAAATTCCACTTGATATCATTATCATGCGAACCTCCTACCAGGGCAAAGCTGGTCTTATTTGTTATATTAAAGACTTACGTGAGCATAAGGCCATGCTCAAGGAAATTCATGCCAATGAGAATGACTTGCGTGAAGCAAAAGAAATTGCAGAACAAAGCGCCCAAGCAAAGAGCGAATTCTTAGCCAATATGAGCCATGAAATTCGCACACCAATGAATGGTATTCTTGGTTTATTGCGATTGCTTGAGCAAACAAATCTTGATCAATCACAATCAAGCTACGTTAGCAAAAGTCTATTTTCTGCCAGCGAGCTTTTGCGTATTATTAATGATATTTTGGACTTTTCAAAAATTGATGCAGGTAAACTTGAAATGGAGTATACCTCATTTAATTTACACAATATTTGCTCAGAAATTGAAAGCCTTTTAGGCCATAGTATGGTGCAAAAAAGCATTGCTTTCCATATTGATGAAGGTGATTTTTCAAGAACAAGCATCATGGGTGACCCCTTGCGCTTAAAGCAAGTAATGTTAAATTTATTGGGCAATGCCATTAAATTTACTGAAGAGGGCACAATTACTTTAGAAATTAAAGCCAATAAGTATGAGGATGAATTGCATTGCCAATTTATGGTTAAAGATACAGGCATTGGCCTTAATGAAAAACAAATTGATGGCCTTTTTGGCGCCTTTATGCAGGCTGATACTTCTGTAACTCGTCAATATGGTGGTACTGGCCTTGGGCTTGCCATTTCCAAAAGTCTTGTGGAAATGATGCATGGCAACATTTGGGTTCAAAGTAAGCCAAATGAAGGTTCGTCATTTTATTTTACAGCTGTGTTTACAATTTTGTCTGATGATGTGCAGCCTGAAACGCAAAGTGTAAGCCAAGGTCAGCATGAAAAACGCACAGGCCACCTTTTGCTAGTTGAAGATAATCAGATAAATCAACTTATTGCAGAGGAATTGCTAAAAGATGCTGGCTTTACGCTAGATATTGCTAATAATGGTCAAGAAGCTTTGGATTTATTAAATGCAAAGCATTTTGACTTGGTACTTATGGATATTCAAATGCCCATTATGGACGGACTCACAGCAACTAAACGCATGCGTGAAAATCCGAAATTTGCAGATTTGCCAATTATTGCCATGTCTGCCCATGCCATGACAGGGGATAAAGAAAAAAGCCTTGCCCACGGTATGAATGAGCATATTACTAAGCCCATTATGCCTAAGGTGCTTTATGCTACCTTGGATCATTGGCTTGCTAAAAAAAGTTAATTAAGGTTAATTATGAATGATTTAATACAAGCTTTTAAGAATGATTATAACCAAACTTGTCACCCCGATGTAATGCAATCGCTTAGTTCATTGGGCTTAATTCGCAATACTGGTTATGGACTTGATGAAATTTCTGACAATGCTTCAAATTTATTTCGTAAGCTTTGTAATACTCAACAAGCCCAATTGCATTTTATTGTAGGTGGAACACTCACAAATTTATTAAGTATTTCCGCTTTTTTGCGTAGGCATCAAGCAGTAATTGCAGCAAATAGTGGGCATATTGAGGTGCATGAAACTGGGGCCATAGAAGCTTGCGGGCATAAGATACTTAAAGCTGCAAGCACTGATGGCAAGCTTAGGCCTCAGCAAATTAAAGAAATTTGTGCCTTGCATGATAATGAGCATATGGTTCAGCCAAAGCTGGTTTATATTTCACAATCTACCGAGCTTGGCACTGTTTATACTAGGTCTGAGTTGGAAGCCATTTCTACCGTTTGCAAGGAGTTGAATTTATATCTTTTTGCAGATGGTGCTCGCCTTGGAGCGGCAATGGTTTGTGAGCAAGATACTCCCAATCTTGAAGATATGGCTAAGTTTTGCGATGCATTTTACGTGGGTGGTACAAAGCATGGGGCTCTTTTTGGTGAGGCTTTAGTTCTCATGCATGAAGATATAAAGAAGGATTTTCGCTATATCTGTAAGCAAAGGGGAGCATTGTTTGCTAAAGGTTGGCTTATTGGTGCTCAATTTGAAACATTATTTAGCAATAACCTTTATTATGATTTAGCAAGTCATGCCAATAAGCTGGCAAAATGCATTGATGAAGGGCTTAGAGAGCTTAATATTGAACTATTATTGCCTACTCAAACCAATCAAATTTTCCCAATTTTGCCCATAAAAACGGCTCAAGCATTGGCTGAAAAATATGCCTTTACTACTTGGTCAAAAAGGGAAAATGATCATATAATTCGAATTGTTACCTCATGGGGCACTACTCAAGAGGATGTGGATTTATTGTTGCAAAACTTAAAATCAGTTCTTTAATAATTTTTATTTAACTGCTTTTTTATACTTTAAAAATCAAAAGGGTAATGGTCATAAGATCATTACCCTTTTGATTTGGTTAAGTTATTTTAGCCCTTGGTCATATTTGCTATGATGCCATTGAGTTTTTGTACTGATTCATCAAGTTCTTGCACTGCATTGTCTGCAACATTCATTGCGTCCACTGTGCTGGTGGTAATTGAGTTAATAATACCAACGCCAGCTGCCATGCTTTCCACGGTGGCTGTTTGTTCATGGGCTGCACTTGCCATACTGCTAATGTTGTCGGCTGTATTGTGTATCATGCCATGAATGCGGTTTAAAGCTTCACCAGATTGTTGTGAGAAGGTTGTTGCAGTGCTCATAAGCTCAAGAGTTTTGCTTACTTCATCAGCACCAAGGTTAATGCCTTCAACAATTTGATTAATGCCTTCATTTACATGTCTTGTGGCTTCTTGAGTTTTTTCTGCTAGTTTGCGCACTTCATCAGCTACAACGGCAAAGCCGCGCCCTGCCTCACCAGCTCTTGCTGCTTCAATGGCAGCATTTAGAGCAAGTAAGTTTGTTTGGTCAGCAATTTCATCAATTACAGAGATAATACGTGTTATTTCTGAAGCTTGTGTTCCAAGGCTGGTCATGTCTTCTGATAATTTACCCACTTGCCCCATAACATCACTTATGCAATCTACTGCACTGCCAACCACACCTTTGCCAGCTTCTGTTTCAGAAGTTGCTTCAGTGGCTAGTTCTGATGAATGAATAGCCTTATCTGTCACGGAGGATGAGCTAATTTGCATTTGGTCACAAGCCACAACCGAGATTTGTGTTTGCTCAAGTATTTCATTAGCTGCGGATTTAGCTGTGGCAACTTGAGCGGCGAGTAAGGTGGAGCTTTGGGCTACCAATTGTGAAATGTTGTGGGCAGATTCAGCACTGCGTGCTATATGCTCATTTTGCGCTTCAACAACTTCTTGTTGATGGCGAATTTCTGTAATATCAACACCAATGGCAAAAGCACCAATTAAATTGCTATCTAAATCAAATAATGGGTGTGATGAAACTAAATAATGTTTCTCCATGCCACGTAAGTTTGTAAACGATAGTGGGGCGTCATTAATACCTTGTCCAGTTGCAAGAACTGTGGAGAGTATCTTATCGTCCAGCTTCACTTGCTGAGTAAAGTCAGATATTTTGGTGCCGATGCATTGTTCTGGTGTGGCATCAAGGCCAAATCCATTGATAATTTGCCTATTGCAAGCCGTTATGACGCCTTGTAAATCAACTACAATGTATGGCACTGAAATACCAGCAAGTATTCCCTTAGAGAAGCCCATCTCTTTCTTAATATTGCTAACCATGGCCCCAAGGTTTTGGCTAAGTGTGTAAAGCTCGTCAGCTCCATCAACACTAAAGTCCGCATCAAGGTTGCCCTTGGTCACTTCATTGCTGGCATCACGCAAGCTATGCAGACGAACAACAATAACTTTTTTAACAAACAGTCTTAGTAGTCCAATCATGATAATAAGAACTGCAATACCTAAGGCTACTGTTTTATATGCAGCATTAGTGAGGTTTGTCATGGCTGGTGTAACATCTCGAATGATGGTAAATTGCCCAAGTATGGGCTTTGATGAACCGTGGCAATGATAGCACCTTTTCTGGTTTGGAATGCTGCTTACATTGGTGAAATACCACTTTTCTTTGTGTTCTATTAGGTTGGTAAAGGTGTATGTATCCCTAAAGGCAAGCTCTGCCTCTTCTTTAATTACATCAGGAATATCAATATCTTTAATGGGCTTTTCCACGAAGTCAAGGTTGGTGGAATAAGTAACTTTGCCCAAAAAATCCGACATATGCATTTGTATTGTTGGGTGATTTCTTGCAAGTAGTGCAAATTCTTTACGAGTTTCGCTATCATTACCATTCATCATGGGGCGATAAATAATTGTTTGCATAAGTTGCTTAGTAACGTTGGTGGCTTGTTCCATAATGTTAAGGGCGCGTTGTTTATTGGTATGAGTTGCCCATGTAACTGAAACTCCAACAACCACAATCATCATAATTGCAAGTAATACTGAAAACCTACGACCAATATATTTACTAGAACTTAACATTTTTTACCTCTACTTGGATAGGAATTGCTTAATGACCGCCGGCATGTATTCTGCCGTCATAGGAAATACGTTCTACTTTGGAGTCATCGTGGCATGTAATGCATAATTCCAACGTGGGAGTTCTGGTAATGGTTTCTTTGCTACCATCAAGTGTGTGTAAATAGCCCATACCATGACAAGATTCACAACCCACAATAGCTAAGTGTGGTGTTGCTTCGTTGCTAATGAAACCACTAGGCTGCCCATAGCCAGTGCTGTGGCATTTGAGGCATTCGGTATACTCAGCATCGGTTAATTTTTCACGCATCTTTTTAACTGAAACATCACTATGTGCTTTTTTGGAAGTTGTGCGAAATATGTTTACAATGTCTTGGTGGCAATCAACACATGCATCAACACCAACATATTTGTTTTGAGTGTCTTGGCTTGTGTCAGTAGCATTTGCATTTAAGCTTAGGCTTAGAAAGCATATTAAAGCGAAAATATATACTTTGTGGTGTATAATATGCTTAAATATCATGTTTTTTCCTCTTGAAAATTTATTGTTTAAAATATTTACACAGTCATTATATTTATCGGTAGTTGATAAATTTTCTTTATGTAAAAAATAAAAATAGCGTAACAAAAGTTATAAGTAAAGATGATTAGCAAGGGTATTAAAATTAACACAAATAATTTTTTAATTTTTATATATTTTAATAGTTAAAAATACATAATTTTTTTGTGGTGTCTGCAAAATTGAGTTTTGCAAAAGTATTGGCATGAGTGGTTCACAGCTTGTCTAAGGTAATTAAAATACTCATCATAAATATACCAACATCCAATTGTAAGTTGTGTAAGGGGTTAATTATGGCGTAACAGTAGTTTATGCAAAGCTACGCAATAAATTAATTATTAATTTTTGTATTTAATTGCGCTTTAGTAGAATTATGAATTTTGTTAAAATCATCAAGTAAAAGTCTTGTCAACTAACTAAATATATTGTATTTTATTTGCTTAGAAATTGTAATCTAGGTATTTGTATGACAAAAAATATAGAAGAAATTAAAACTACAGCTAATAATCCAACAAGCACTCACGCGCAAATGGATAATCCTTCTATGGCCCCTAGTGCTGACCTGCGAGAATTAGGCTTGCTTTATGAATTAAGTCAGCTGCTTGATAATACTACTGCCTATATTGAAGATACTCTAGATGGTGCATTAAAGATAATGGCTCGTCATTTTGATATGATGCGCGGAAGCATTACGCTTTTATCCCCACAAGGTGATAAAATGCACATTGAAACAGCCTATGGCCTAAATCCCATTGAAAAAGCGCGAGGTCAGTATAAAGCTGGCGAAGGTGTGACTGGGCGAGTAATTTCCACAGGTAAGCCCATGTGGGTTTCACAGGTGAGTGATGAACCACTATTTTTGAATCGCACACAATCTCGAGATTTGCAAAAAGAGCAAGTTTCTTTTTTATGTGTGCCCATTAAGTTTGATAATCAAGTGGTTGGCGCATTGAGCGTGGACAGGCTTTTTGCAGCTACTCAAGCATTGGAGGAGGATGCACGCCTACTTTCAACAATTGCATCCATGTTGGCAAGGGCTGTAAAAGTTAGACAAAATGTAATGGTGCAAAAAGAATCTGCACATACAGCTCCCAGACCACATTATTTTGTGGGTAATTCTGAGGCAATGCAGCAAGTTTATTTGCAAATTGAGCAAGTGGCTCGTTCATTTACTACAGTATTAATCTATGGTGAAAGTGGCACGGGTAAGGAACTTACAGCCCAAGCCATTCACGCAGCAAGCACAAGGTCAGACAAACCATATATATCATTAAACTGTGCGGCCCT
>CAYJCI010000025.1:7985-16974 GCA_964368595.1 uncultured Desulfovibrionaceae bacterium | reverse complement strand
ATAGTTATTTAGGTATATTGTCTGCTATTTTAATATCAATAACAGCCATCAGAAAGGATGCTAAAAGCCTAGCTTCTTAACTGCTTAACTTTACAGAAAGAACTAGCTTTTTGCCTATATGTATAAAAGCACCAATGGTGATTTATATTACTTAGCTTTGCAAGAAATGGAGCGAGAGATGAAGTCTATGGCTTCTGTGTATAAATTATCACCAGCATAGGGCGTTAGTACGCGAGTTCTATTTACGCCAACCATGAGTGATATGATCACTCCTGTGGTTTCAGCACTATCAAGCTTACGAATGCTACCATCCTCAACACCACGGCGTAGATGTATCTCTAGCTCATCATAAACTTGTTGAAAGCTCTCGGTCATAATTTCGCGGTCAGCCATGGTTTTCATGTCGCTATAGGGCGAACATCGTACCAATACTAACCAATGTGTGTTTTTATCAATGGAAAAGTCAAGATAAGCATTACAGAAATTAATTACAGAATCATAACCAGTTTCGCCCTTGGCTGTGGCCTCACGTAAGGCACAAAGAAAATTATCCAACACATCAAGAGCTGCCGCCATAAAAAGCTTTTCTTTATTACCATAGTGATGGGTCAAAAGCCCAAGGGCAACGCCTGCTTTTTCAGAAATCTTTTTGAATGTGGTTTCTACATAACCAAATTCACCAAAAAGTTCTTTTGCAGCTGTGAGTAGGGCATCTTTCTTAGTTTGTTGCATGTTATTCCTGTAAAGTTTAACTTTGCTAATGCAGTGCTAACTTTTAGACATTTTATTTCACGATGTCAATGTATTATCATGTTGTAAAAAAGTGCTAAGCGCTAGAAAAATCATACAAATTCCCATAATTACGCCAAAGCTAAATACAGCAGAAAATGTGCCCCACAAGAATAAATAACCACACAAAAGCGGAGCTAGACTTTGGGCAAAGCGTAAAACTGTGCCATTTACTGCCATTAATATTCCGCGGCCACTGCATGGAGCAAGTGTGGTTAATGAGCTCATAATAGTAGGGTAGCTTAAACCTTGGCCCAATCCATAAAAAAGTACAGGGATTGTCAGCAACCAAATGGAAAATTCTTTAGACCAAAAAAGCAAGCAAGTCATGGATAATATAAAGAAACATACTCCAAGGCATACAGTTAGCCTTGCATGTAAAAGCCTACTTAATGGGGCAAGGAATACTGTTGCTATGGCTGTACCAAGTGAGGATATGGCAAAGAGCATTCCAATTTGCACGGGGCTTGCTGAATAATTGGTGCTGGTAAAAAGCGGAAAGTATGTTATCATAGGACCATAGAGTATACAAAACGCACATAGAGTTAAGCTAAAGTGAAAGAGAGTATTTTTTTGTAAAATATATCCTTTCATTTCTTTAGCGTAGGCCTGTATGGTGCTATTTTGTTTAATGGTAGGTACTTGAGTAAAATAACCCAAGGCCGCCACTGGCAAAGCAAGTAGTGATAAACGAAGCGACCATTGCCAGCCAATTTCACCCAAAATTCCACCAAGCGCAGGAAATATGGCGGCACCAAAACTTAAAGCTGTGGCGGCTTTGCCCATAACCATAAGCCTTGTTTTGTCATCTCTATATATATCGCCCACAATGGTTGTGTATAAAACACCAAGGCAAGCGGCACCACAACCTTGCAAAATGCGCCAAAAAACAAAAAGCTCAATGCTAGTTGTTAAGGATGCAAAAAATCCACCAATAGAAAATAATATAAGACAGGGTATTAATACAACTTTACGCCCAAACCTGTCTGCCAAAATTCCACCAATGGGGGCAAGAAAAATACCAGGAAGGGTAAATGAATATACAAAAATACCCAAGTATGCTTCAGAAATATTCAAAGCCTGTGCCATGGCAGGAAGCACAGGTAGAATACTAGAAACACCCATAACGGTAATGAGGGCAGTACCGTAAATTAAGATGTTTTGACGGCTCAAGCCCTTCGTCCTTTGCGGCGGTGGCTGTCCTCGGCATATTCGCCAAGCAGTTTTAAGCGTCTATCCACAAGGTCATAAAGGCTATTAGGAGTAAATGTATCATTTTTGCGCCTTTTACCCACAGGCATGCCCATGAGTAGCTCAAGCGCTTCATCAATATGTTTCACAGGATATATGGCAAATTTATTATCTTTAACAGCATCAATAATGCGTGGGGATAGTAGTAAATGCTCCACATTGTCATGTGGTAATATTACTCCTTGAGTGCCTGTAAGCCTGTGCCTTGCACACACCTTGAAAAAACCTTCAATTTTGCGGCTAACACCGCCAACAGCCATAATTTGGCCAGATTGGCTAAGCGCACCAGTAAAGGCAAGGTCAAGTCGAACTGGCACCTCTGCAATGGCGGAGAGTAGGGCCACAAGCTCAGCACCAGAGGCAGAATCACCCTCAATGCCGGCATAGCTTTGTTCAAAATAAAGACTACCAGTCAAAACAAGCGGCCTGCGTCTTGCAAACATTGAAACTAAATAGCTTTTTAAAATCATCATGGCCTTGGTGTGAATGGGCCCACCAAGCTCAGCTTCACGCTCAAGGTCAATAATACCACCATGACCAACACCAACAGTACAAGAGATTTGATGAGGCAAGCCAAATTCAAAATCACCATGAGAGCTCACGGAAAGGCCGTTTACTTGACCAATGGCATTGCCAGAAGTACGCACCTTGATAAACTCACGATCGTACTCCTCCATAAATATTTCTTCTACAAGATTGGCACGATAGATTTTATCATCCAGCGCAGCTTCCAAAATTTCATGGTTTACAATTTGCAATTTGCGGTTTTCTGCAATGGTTGAAGCCTCAATCATAATATCGCGTAAAAGCGGGAATTTAAGGCTTAGCTTGCGTTGGTCTTCAATTAAGCGAGAGCCATATTCAATCATCCAAGCAAGGCCACTTTTATCAAAAGTTAAGAGCTTTGCATCATCTATAATGCGCTTAATTCCATAGAGATATGACTTGATAGTTGAAGTGTTCCTTTCAGTTTGTTCTGAAAGATGTGCTTTAACTCTAAATAGTTTTTCAAAGCGTTCATCACTATTAATTAAAGTTTCATAAAGTCCATCACTGCCTATGAGGATAATCTTTATATTTAAGCTAATTGGCTCAGGTTCAATGCCCTTAGTGCGTATGGCACTATCGTGTCCTTCGCCAATATCTTCAATGCGCGCAAGGCCTGTGCGCAGTGCACGTAAAAGACCCTCCCATGCGTGAAAATGCTGTAAAACATCTTCAATTCTAATGAGCAAATAACCGCCATTGGCCTTGTGTAATGAGCCAGACTTAATAAGCTTAAAGTCAGTAATAAGTGTGCCCATTTCTGACTCACGCTCAATGCAACCAAGCAAATTGGAGGCTGTGGGATTATCCTCTAAAATAACAGGAGCACCCTTTGTATTGCTATTATCTACAAATATATTAACGTCATAGCGTGAAGGGTCAGTTTCATGTGCTTGTGGGTTAAATGGTGCATCAACCAAGCTTGGCATGCTACCACTTTGGGCAAAAGCTGGTTCTTTGGTAATGAAATTTTCCACATTATCAAGGATATTTTCCCACAATAATTTGAAATAATTTTCCAAAGCAGGGCTTGCATATTGGCGTAAGCATTGCTTTTCAGCTGGGGCTAAAAATTCATTCAAAGCTTTTTTGGTTACATCACGCTCAAGCTCACGCTCTTTTTCACGCAAGTCTTGCTCAGCGCGGCTCAAGCGGCGCATGAGCCCACTCATTGTGTGCAATAAAGTATCAGCTTTACGTTTAAAATTTTGTCGAACATCAGTATCTAGGCCTTCAAATTCCTCTTCACTAAGCCTTTTACCTTTTACTAAGGGGTAAAGGGTTAGGCCGCCACTGTCGTCCATATCAAGGTGAAAACCTTTGTTTTTTGCTATGCCATCCATTTCTTTAAGCAAAACTGACTTTTCTTCTTGAAAAACGTCAACCATCTTAGCCCTACGAGTTAGAAAGAAATCCGCCTCAAAGCGCCTTGGCAATTCTTTACGAATTTTACCCATAACGTCATGTAGGGTTTTCTTTAAAACTTTACCATGGCCTGCAGGTAAAGATACTAGGATGGGTTTATCTACATCAGAAAAATTATTTAAAAATACTAAATCTGGCGGGGTTTTGGCTTTTTGGGCGTGTGGGGCAAGGAATTCACGAACAATAAATGACCGCCCAAGATGAGAGCCACCAGACAAATATACATTGTACCCATCTTTTTTTATACGCAGAGCAAGCTCTAAAGCCTTTAAGGCACGCGGTTGCAACATGTGCTTCATGTTACTGCGTGCTGGCGGCTGTGGGATTTGTGAGCTATCATCCCATACAATATGTTTAGTATCAGTGGATACGCACAATTTATGTGGCGGAATGTCTTTAATTGGCATATGCCCTCGTTATTCTTCTGTATATAATTTTGCTAAAATTTCAGCCGCACCCTTATCAAGTAGGGCTTTGGCAAGCTTTGCGCCATTTTCTTTTGCTGTATTGGCAGGAGCACAAATTTGCTCTTTTAAAATGTTTGAGCCGTCAACATCAGCTACAAGGCCTGTAAGTTCAATATTATCATCTGCTTGTAAAGTCGCATAGCCTGCAATTGGTACTTGGCATCCACCTTCTAAGGTGGCTAAAAATGAGCGCTCTGCCTCAACACAAACCCTTGTGGGTCTATGCTCCATAAAGGCTAATGCATCAATCACATCTTGCCTTGAGCTTAAGCACTCAATACCAAGCGCCCCTTGCCCAACAGCAGGTAAGAATATGTCAGCTTCAAGATTATGCATATATGGTGCTGAAAGACCAAGCCTTTTTACACCAGCAGCAGCAAGAACAATAGCGTCAT
Organism: uncultured Desulfovibrionaceae bacterium; assembly: GCA_964368595.1. GTDB lineage: Bacteria > Desulfobacterota > Desulfovibrionia > Desulfovibrionales > Desulfovibrionaceae > CAYJAD01. The sequence continues at coordinate 12,101 of CAYJCI010000025.1, read as the reverse complement.
ATTCACCCTCTGTAAGTTTGCGTAAGCGTGTGTCCACATTACCACGCAAGGGTGAGATGCGTAAATCTGGCCTTAAGGCTAATAGCTGTGATTGACGGCGCAAAGAACTTGTACCAACATGCGCACCTTGAGGTAATGCTTGAAGGTTTGCAAAATTCACTGAAAGTAGAACATCTTGCGTAACTTCACGCTCAGGAATACAGGCAAGAATTAAACCATTAGGCAATACCATTGGCACGTCTTTCATGCTGTGTACGGCAAGGTCTGCCTTGCCTTCAAGTAGGGCGTCTTCAATTTCTTTAACAAAAAGACCCTTGCCGCCAACTTTAGCCAATGGTACGTCTAAAATCTTGTCACCCTTGGTTTTTATGCGTAAAAGCTCCACACTTAAACCTTCATGTTCTTTTTCAAGTAAAGCTTTAACATGTTCAGCTTGCCAAAGGGCCAATTGGCTACCACGTGTTGCAATAATTAATTTTTTCAATGTATTGTCCTTTCTTTTATAACGATTGGTCGCACGTCCTGTACGACACAATCTCTCGCTAGCGTCATCTACACTGGAAGTGAATTCCAGCTTGCTTTTGGCTAGCTCCCCTGCGGGGCTTGCCCACTTCCTGTGGGCTGATTCTTTCATTTATAACGATTGGTCGCACGTCCTGTACGACACAATCTCTCGCTAGCGTCATCTACACTGGAAGTGAATTCCAGCTTGCTTTTGGCTAGCTCCCCTGCGGGGCTTGTTTTCATTTTATAACGATTGCTCACACTTCCTGCTTACGTTAAACTTTGTGATGTGTTTAAAAAATTCCAGATGCAAGGAAGTGATTTATTCTTAAAGTGGAGTGGGGTCTTTCCCCCTCGACCCGATAAAAATATTTCACTGACGAAGCAGATGGTGTTCTTTCAATACAGCACACTAGCAGGTTGCGCAATTTCCCCCAGAACACCCAGCACATTTACTTCTTGCAGGGGCAGGGGTTGCCCCAGAGCCTTCATAGCCACTGCCAGTATCGCCACTATGTAAACAGGGGCGTGACATAAGCTTTTGCGCGTCACCAGCGCTGCATTGCGGGCAGCTTGGGGCGTCATCTCCAAACACTAATTCTTCAAATTCATGATGACATTTTTCACAAAAATATTCATATATGGGCATGATAACTCCAATTTATTAATTATGATGATAGTCCAAGTTCTTGCACATTTTCAAATAAATAATAATCAATAAGCCTGCAAAGTAAATGGCCAACTGTAATATGTACTTCTTGTATTAATGGGGTAGATGTATGCTCAACTGCTAGTAATATATCACTTAAATTTGCCATTTGCCCAGCATTTCCAGTGAGTCCAATGGTGATAATATTCATGGACTTAGCTTCATTAAAGGCTTTTACAACATTTGGGCTATTGCCTGATGTGGAAATACCTAACAGCACATCACCACTATGTCCTAAAGCTCTGACTTGTTTTGAAAATATCTGCTCATAGCCAAAGTCATTGCCAATGGCGGTAAGAATTGAGGTATCAGTTGAAAGAGAGATAGCTGGAAGCGGTGGCCTGTCTAATAAAAAGCGATTAACAAGCTCACCAGCAATATGTTGAGCGTCAGCAGCGCTGCCACCGTTACCACATAGAAGGATTTTGCCACCTTGTGCAATGGCTGTAGCCATAGTTTTTGCGGCAAGGATGATGTTTGCATCTTGCTTAGCAAAAAAATCTTTACGTAAGTTTAGCCCTTCAGAGGCGTGCTCAGCAATTATTTGGGCTGCTAAATCACTATTGTTAATTGTATTTTTCATATTATTATAATGTGTTGAATGTATTATCTTAATAAAAAATCAAATCAGCAACAAAACATATACTAAACTGCTTATACTGACAAGTTTTAAGGGCTATACATAAATTTTTTGCTTTAAGCGGTTTAAAAATCACTTGTAGTTACGTGTTTGATAAGCTATGTTATTGCTCATGAAAATTGCCAATAAACCTAAGCATATCTTGCTTGTAGTAAAAATAGGTCATACCCAAGGTAATACACTTGCCGATGAAATTTCTAAGTTCTTGCAAGGGCATGGACATAAAGTATCCATTTGTAATGATGTGTCAACTATTGATGATTATTATAAATCTGATATTGATATGGGTTTTGTCCTTGGAGGTGATGGAACTATGCTTGGAGTGGCTAGGGCTTTTGTAAAGTCGCCCATTCCATTAGCAGCCATAAATCTTGGGCGTGTGGGCTTTTTATCTGAACTTGAGGTGCAAGATTGGCAAAAAGGTGTAAAAGCCATAACCGAAGGCAATTGCACAATAATGCCGCGCATGGCCCTTGGTTGGAATTTATATAGAGCTGGAAGTATTATAAATAGTGGTTATGCCATTAATGATGTGGTAATAAGCCGTGGGGCATTATCAAGGGTAATTTCTTTTGATGTAAGTGTTGATGCTGAGCATATTAGTGCTGTTAGGGCTGATGGAATTATACTTTCATCCCCTGTGGGCACTACAGGCTATGCAGTTTCCGCTGGTGGGCCATTGGTGCATCCTGCCAATAATGTTTTATTAGTTACGGCTATTTGCCCGTATTTATGTAATTTCCCTGCCATGGTTTTGCCCCCATCGATGCCCACAAGGATAACGCTAAAACAATGCTCCACTGAAACCTTTGCAACCATTGATGGGCAAGAGAATTATACTTTAGAAGCGCAAGATATTGTTGAAGTTTATTGCGTGCCTAATGCAGTTTATTTTGCAAGGATTGACAAAGATATATATTTTACACCGCTTAGAAAGCGTGGCTTTATTCAATAGGAGCTTGTATGAGAAAAACTTTACCAAAAATTGCTTGCAATAGTGAAGTGCGCCTTGGCAAAGATATATATTTTGATGCTTGGCTATACAACTTCATGATAGATAATAACATTGCCTATCACATTAATCCGCAAATTATTGCTAGCAGCGAGCAGGTGGCATTTATGGTGGCATTGGAGGAAAAGGAAGTCTACATCCCTTGCCCTGATAATATATTTCAAGACCTTATGTTGCCTGAATGCTCAAGATTATTGCAGGCTGAATATTGCCGTGCTTGGCGCTCTGTTATGCGTACTGTGCGAGTTTTTGAAAGTAATCGCATGGAAAGAAAGCGTATTATCGAATTTTGCCGTTACCGCTTTAGGCAATTTATTAAAAATCATAATGTAACACCTTCAAGGCTTATGAAGCGCATGACCAGCCTTGTGGCGGCGCAAACTGGCGTTGATGACCCTTGGCAGCATTTGCGTTTAGAGGCCAATGAAAAGCATTATGATTTTGTTAATTCAAAAGCTGTGCAACGTGCTCTTTATGCTGAGCCAGATATTAAACCAACAGGCGATATTAAGCAAAGTCGTAATGCGTTAAATCATCTAGAAATTTCAAGGCTTATGTATCTTTCTGCTGCTTCATTAAGCCTTTCAAACAATCCACCATCACCATTAGAGTGGAGTAAAAGGTTTGAAAATTTAACTGAAAAAATAGAGCCATTTTTTACTCTTTTAGGTGAAGGCGAAGACGAGCCCAAAACCATATTATATTTGCCTGACACTGTTGGTGGTTTTGTATTTGACTTATTGTTATTAAAAAGACTTTTATACATGGGACATAGGGTTATTGTTTCTGTAAAAACAAATTGTTATTTTTATTCGCCCACCATGAATGACATGGAAGATGACCCCACAATCAAAAAACTTTTAGGCGACTTTGCTGTGATTTATAATGAAGAGATTAGCAAGAATGAGCTTTTAGCTGTGCTTCGCAAATCACGCTTAGTTATTATCCATGATGGCACAAGAGAGCGCTTAAATCTTTATCGCGTAAATGTTACCTTTGCGCGTGCTTGGAAAGAGGCTGATATAATCCTTGCTAAAGGCTCGCGCAATGCAGGTATTTTAGCAGGCAATAGCCAAAACTTTACTCGGGATATTTTTTGCTACTGGGAAGATCATGATGGAGAATACAAAACCCTAGCTAAGGCTCGCCCTGCAAAGATTCAAAAATTAAGCGAATCCTACATTAATAAACGTGCCGATGCCATCATTGCTGATATGCGTGAGGCGCATAGGCAACATAAAAATATTGTAT